>NZ_VVIN01000036.1:0-37079 GCF_008711145.1 Arenibacter lacus | reverse complement strand
TTTTAACATTTATTGACGGGTATCCTGTTTTCATACCAAGAGGTAGCCTGTTAAGGCCTAGGGGCAAGGGCTCGTAGCACTCCCAGAATGGTAGACCCAATTTTATGCGCTGGCCATTAATCTTCCAAAATTTACGCTGTTTATGCCTACCGGATAACAGAATTCTGTTTAAAATCTGTATTTTTGGGAGATTGAAAAATAATCTTAAAAAATATTCTCATAATGAAAGTTACCATAGTAGGGGCAGGTGCCGTTGGCGCAAGTTGCGCAGAGTACATTGCCATAAAGGATTTTGCATCGGAAGTAGTGGTGTTGGATATTAAGGAAGGCTTGGCCGAAGGGAAAGCCATGGATCTTATGCAAACGGCTTCCCTAAACGGATTTGATACCAAAATTACAGGGGTTACCAATGATTATAGTAAGACGGCCGATAGCCACATTGCGGTAATTACTTCAGGAATTCCTCGTAAGCCGGGAATGACCCGTGAAGAGCTGATTGGGATTAATGCTGGCATCGTTAAAACGGTAGCTACCAACCTAATTGAGCATTCGCCCAACGTAATTTTAATGGTAGTGAGTAATCCGATGGATACCATGACCTACTTAACGCATAAAATTACCGATCTTCCCAAAAACAGAATCATTGGTATGGGTGGGGCCTTGGATAGTGCGCGATTTAAATACCGATTGGCAGAAGCTTTGGAAGCCCCAATTTCCGATATAGACGGAATGGTAATCGGTGGACATAGCGATACCGGAATGGTACCCTTAACCGCACACGCTACCCGTAACAGTATTAAGGTATCCGAGTTCCTTTCTGAGGAGCGCTTAAACCAAGTGGCCGAAGATACCAAGGTGGGGGGAGCTACCTTAACCAAGTTGTTAGGAACCAGCGCATGGTATGCACCAGGAGCGGCAGTATCTGCTATGGTACAAGCAATTGCCTGTGATCAAAAGAAAATGTTTCCATGTTCTGCCTTATTGGAAGGGGAATACGGATTGGAGGATATCTGTATAGGTGTACCGGTATTGTTAGGTAAAAACGGTATTGAGAAAATAGTAAATATAGAATTAACGGAGGCAGAGAAAGCAAAAATGCAAGAAAGTGCCGAAGGGGTCAGAAAGACCAATAACCTCCTAGAAGTATAAAAAATTAGAGCGCTGATAGAAATTCAGGGCATCCGTCCTATTGGAGCCAAATGGCAATCTGATAGGGATGGATGCCCTTATTTTATAATTTCTTCAAATATATTGTTAGTTCCTAGGGGAAATAATATATTTGCACGCTATTTAGGAATACCATATCATAAATTAAACAACCAATGCAGAATAAAGGACTTATAAAGCTTTTCGCTTTTTTGTTTGGGCTAGTTAGTATTTACCAACTATCCTACACTTTTATTACCAATAAAGTAGAAAAGGATGCAACTGTCTTTGCTACCAATCGCGTTTCGGAGTCCGAAGAGGATTATCTTGAGAAGAGGGAAGAGCTAGAGGCACAGTATTTGGACTCAATAGGGAATAATTCCATCCTGGGTTATACCAGCTATAATGATGCCAAGAAAAAAGAATTAAATAAAGGACTGGATTTAAAGGGCGGGATTAACGTTACCCTTCAAATTTCCGTGAAGGATATTTTGAAAGGCCTTGCCAATAACTCCAAGAACCCTGTTTTTAACAAGGCTTTGGCCGATGCCGATGTGGCATCTAAAAGTAGTAATGCTCCTTACCTAGAGCTTTTCTTCAACGCGTTTGATAAAATAAAAGGGGATACCAAATTGGCTTCTCCAGATATTTTTGCCAATAAGACCTTGAGCGATGCTATTAACTTCCAGATGACCGATGATCAGGTAAAGCCTATCATCCGAACTAAAATAGACGAGTCTATCGTTTCTGCTTTTGAAGTATTGAGAGAGCGTATCGATGGTTTTGGAGTTACTCAGCCTAACATTCAAAGAGAAGGGAATTCTGGTCGTATTTTGGTAGAATTGCCAGGGGCTAGAGACATTGCAAGATCTCAGGATCTTTTGTCCAGTACCGCCCAATTGGAATTCTGGGAAACCTATAAGCCTAGCAATCCTAGTCTTGGTAACTTCCTACAGGCTGCCAATGAGCGTTTAAAAACTTTGGTAAACGTAGATCAGCCAGAAGCAACTGCTAAGCCAGAATCTGAACTAGATTCTTTGTTGTCTGATATTAATCAAGATACCGAAGATTTTTCTCCTGCTTCAAATCCGCTATTTAGCTTATTGTTGCCTGCAAATCCTAATGGAAATGCATTTGTAAGCGCTGCTATTAAGGATACTGCTACCATTGGTGAGTACCTTAGAATGAAGGAAATCCGCAAGTTGATTCCTGCAGATATGCAGTTTGTGAAGTTCCTTTGGGAGCGTCCTAGCGAAGGTGCCGAAGTTGTTGGATTGTATGCTTTAAAATCTAACAGAGATAATACGCCAAGAATCAGTGGGGACGTAGTTACCGACGCTGCAGCAGTATTTGATCAATTTAATAAGCCCGCAGTATCCATGTCTATGAATACTAGAGGCGCTAAAGAGTGGGAAAAATTAACCGGGGATGCCTTTAATAACCAAACAGGTATTGCTATTGTTCTAGATAATAAGGTATACACGGCTCCTGGAGTTTCTTCAGGTCCTATTTCTGGAGGTCGTTCCGAAATTACCGGGAACTTTACCATTAACGAGACCCAAGATATTGCCAACGTACTTAGAGCGGGTAAATTACCTGCCTCCGCAGAGATTATTCAATCGGAAATCGTAGGTCCGTCATTGGGACAAGAGGCTATTAATAGTGGTTTCTCTTCCTTTATGATTGCGATGGCTATCGTATTGATATGGATGATATTCTACTACGGGAAAGCCGGTATCTTTGCCGATATTGCTTTGTTGTTCAACATCTTGTTGATCTTTGGGGTACTGGTTAGCTTAAACGCAGTACTGACACTTCCTGGAATTGCAGGTATTGTATTAACCATTGGAATGTCCGTGGATGCTAACGTACTTATCTTTGAAAGAATTAAAGAAGAGCTTGCAAAAGGAAAAGGTCGTGGCCAGGCAATTGCAGATGGATTTGGAAACGCGCTTTCCTCTATCTTGGATGCAAACATTACCACCGGTCTTACGGCATTGATACTGTTTATTTTTGGTTCTGGACCTATTAAAGGTTTTGCAACTACCTTACTTATCGGTATTGTTACCTCTTTATTTACCGCCATCTTTATTACAAGGTTACTGATAGATTGGTACTCGGAAGGTAAAGGAAGGGATTTGGATTTCTCTACAGCAATTACCAAAAATCTTTTTAGGAACATCAATATCGATTTCCTATCCAAAAGAAAAATCTCTTATGTGTTCTCTGCAGTCTTAATTGCCATTGCTTTATTCTCCTTGTTTACTCAAGGGTTGCAGCAGGGAGTAGATTTTGTAGGGGGTAGATCTTATACGGTTCGATTTGAAAAGGCTGTGAATCCTTCTGAGATTTCTTCCGAATTGAATGATGTATTTGGTAGTGGAACCAATGTGAAGACCTTTGGAGAAGCGAATCAGATTAAGATTACTACCGCTTATAAGGTAGATGTAGAAGGAATTGAAGTAGATAACGAGATTCAGAATAAATTATATACCTCTCTTCAAAAGTATCTTCCAGACGGTACCGATTTTGATAGCTTCATTATTGGAAGTGGTGATAAGTCCTTGGGAATATTACAGTCTGTAAAAGTAGGTCCTACCATTGCAGATGATATTAAGAAGAATGCACTTTTGGCGATCCTAGGATCCTTGGCGGTGGTCTTCCTTTATATCCTGTTCAGGTTCCGCAAGTGGCAGTTCTCCCTAGGTGCAGTTGCTGCTGTAGCACACGATGTGTTGGTAGTACTTGGTGTCTTCTCTATATTTGGAACGTTAATGCCATTTAACATGGAGATAGATCAGGCATTTATTGCGGCTATCCTTACGGTGATTGGTTATTCCTTGAACGATACCGTGGTGGTGTTTGACCGTGTGAGGGAAATTGTAGCGGAAAAGGGATGGAAAGCTGGTGAAAATACTAACATGGCACTAAACAGTACCTTAAGTAGAACCATTAACACCTCTATGACCACCTTGGTGGTATTATTGGCCATTTTCATCTTCGGAGGGGAATCGTTAAGAGGGTTTATGTTTGCTATGATCGTTGGTATTTTAGTAGGTACTTACTCCTCCTTGTTCATTGCAACTCCTGTGATGTACGATTCTTTGACTAGAAAAGACAAGAAGGAAGAATAAGAATTTTGATTAATTATTGTTATTTAGTAAAAAGGCCGCTGATTCAGCGGCCTTTTTTGTTGCTATAGTTTTTCCCCAGTAGACCCATGGGGGCCCGGATAAAGTTGGTAGTCGTATTGAGGTTGTAGGCCGGGTTCGGTTCTATGGGATACAAATACGATCGCCGTATGGGTCTCCGCTGCAATCTTATTTACCAATGCTATAAAAAGGTAGGCGCTTTCATCATCCAATCCCGCAGTGGGCTCGTCCAAGATTAGTAAAGGAGGGTGTTTTATCATGGCTCTAGCCGTCATGATCATTCGTTGTTGGCCTCTTGTTAGGTCGGCAAAGAGTACGTCTCTTAGGTGCCACATATCCAGTAGTAATAACCATTCTTTTGCCAATGCTTTTTGGTTTTCGGTAGACCTAAGGTAAAGGCCAATAGAATCGTTTAATCCCGATATAACCATATTGAAGGCGGTATGCAGGCCAGAGAAGTTATCTGTCATGGAAGGGGTATAGTATCCAATGTTTTTTTTGATGTCCCAAACGCTTTCCCCACTTCCTTTCCGCTTTCCAAAGAGATAAAGCTCCTGATTGTATCCCTTATGGTTGTCTCCTGTGATCATAGAGAGTAGGGTAGATTTACCGCTGCCGTTAGCGCCTTTTAATTGCCAAAACTCCCCCTGCTTTATGGTCCAGTTGATGTTGTTTAACACTTGTTTTTCTCCGTACTTTACCGATACGTTTTTACATTCCACTAATGTGGTTCCCTGATAGGTATTTGGCTGATACGGGAGTGGTATCTGTCCGTTAAAAAGGGCTTTTGGCTGATTTTCTATTGCGGTGTTTTCTAAGGGTTGTAAGGTTGATACGTCTAGGGTGAGGTGTTGCTCACAGAAGGGAAGTAGGTCTCCTTTCCTGCTTAGTAATTGAATTATGGAGGTAGTCTTGCTTACTTCCTGAAGACGCGCTCTAAGGGCTTGCTGCGATTCCGCATCCAGATTATCGAAGGGATTGTCTAAAATTAAAAATCCGGGATCTAATTGCAATAGGTATTTTAGGAGTGTTTTTTTCTGCTCCCCGCTAGACATAGTGCTAAGGCGTTGCTCCGTGTCCTTGTTTATTATTTTTATATCGTGCCGGTCCTCTTCCTGGATAAGTTTCTCTAGGCTTATTTTGGAGAATAGCGCACCTTCCTTCTCGGAGAGGGTGCTGAGTGGTTCGGGAAATTTCCCTTTCATCAATTGCTGAATAAAGGGGTCTTTCTTAGAATTGTTGTTGGTGAAAATGGCCCAATGTTTTGGTGATTTCATTTAGATAGCCTTTATATAATTGGTGTTTTGTTGTTGTAATATTCGGAAGGACCAAGATATTAACAAATCCCACTGCTTGCAATGCATTTGCTGTTTTATGCAGTCCTGGGTTTTTCCCTTGGATATGTGTAGTAGCGTAGGCTGTTATTGACTAGGTGGATGGGTTTAATCTCGGTAAACTCATTTTTGGCCAGTTCTAAGCGCAGCAGTGCTTACTGCCTTAGGTTACACTTATATGTAGTGCTAGGCGGCTGCCAAAGCCTCTTATTGGTTAGGGTGGCGAATGCTGAGGGGTGACGTCTTCCCTGTTTCTAGAAGGCTCTATTTGCTTAGGAATCGGTAGAGATGCTATTTAATTAAATAAAATGGTTGGGAAGAAAGCTTTTGCTCTCTTGAAGTTTTTGGGAGCAGTGGTGTTTAAAATACTGCTACTAGTGTATATAAATGGAAATGCCGTGGGGTTTCCACGGCATTTCAATAACATTGTAGTTTTTATCCTAGGGTATTTTATGGTACTTTATGTGGTCTCCTACTTTCAATCCCCATTCATCTGACTTGCCAGCATTGATTTCCAGCACATATTTGGCTGGGAATTGCGAGCTTAGACCTGTTTCGTCAAAAGGTCTGGCATTCTTTTGAAAACTAACAATCTTTAGGTCTTCATCTATGTAGAGAATGTCTAAAGGGATAGCGGTGTTCTTCATATAGAACGAGCGCATGGCCACATCCTCAAAAACAAAGAGCATGGCTTGGTTTGCTTCCATCGACTCTCTGTACATAAGGCCGGTGGCGGTCTCATATTCACTTTCGGCAATTTCTATGTCCAAGGTCACCAATACGGAATCGGTTTCCTGCTGAATTATTTCTAAACTGCCTTCCTTCTTAAATTCGATTTTAGTGGTTTTAATAATGGCTTTTTCTTTTTCCTTGCAAGATACCAATAGTGTGAAAATGGCAAGGATTGCCACTAAATATACGCTGTGCTGCTTCATTTGTACAGTGCTTATTTATCCTTTAGGATGTTATTATCTTTATTGAATATGTTGATGTTGTCTGATGGTGTCCCCCTTATTTTACCTTGGCAGCTGTTGGCCTGAACATAAAATAAAACCCGATTAGGATAAAAGGTATGCTCAGCCACTGACCCGTAGATAAAAGTCCCAAGCTTTCCTCAAATCCGCCTTGACTCTTTTTAACGAATTCTACAAAGAATCTAACCGTCCATAGCAATACTAGGAAGAGGCCAAATAAGAAACCAGATTTGTTCTTCTTGTCTGTTTTCCAGTAAAGGTAGTAAAGGATGGCGAATACAAAAATATAGCATATCCCTTCGTAGAGTTGCGCTGGATGCCTATAGGGTACTGCCTCTAGGTATTCGGCAAATCTAGGGTCTTTTTCTATAAGTTTATAGGCGGCGTTCACTGTTTTTTCCTTAGTAATTGCCAAAGCGTTGGCAGGATGCAGGTCGTCTGGATCTCTTAGGAATCGGGTAGCAAATAGAAAGGATTTGTCCACTATTTTTCCATTGATCTCAGAGTTGAAAAAATTCCCCAATCGAACGCAAAAGGCACCGATGGATACGGGAATGACGATGCGGTCTAAAATCCAGAGCATTTTAAACTCCGGATATTTCCGGGTGTATAGATACATACCTATAATTATCCCGATGGCGGCACCGTGACTTGCCAAACCGGAAAAGCCAGTAAATTCATAACCGTTGATAATGCCAAAAAGGGCGCTCCCTTCCGTCTCCCTGATGGGAAGTAAAATTTCGGCTAAATGATTCTTGTAATAAGGCCAATCGTAGAAAAAGACATGTCCCAAACGTGCACCTAACATGGTCGCTAAAACGGTGTATATGAAAAGGGAATCTAATTGCTCTATGGATTTTTTCTCCTTAACATAGATTCTCTTCATGATATACCAGCCCAATGCAAAGGCGATTATCCAGAGGAGGTTATAATATTTTATTTGTAATACCCCTATATTGATTAAGGTGTCGGCGGGGTTCCAGGTGAATCCTAAAAAATACATTCGCAAACTAATTTAAGGGACTAAGATAAGTAAATAGTAGGAAGTATCGCCTCTGGATAAATAGTAATTAAATGCAGGCAGGTAAAGCTAGTCCTTAGTGAGAAAAGTACCGGCAAATACTACCGCATGCAAGATGGGTTCTGGGTAGTTTAAAGTAGCTAAGGAACAGGGTCGTACCCGCTTCCGCCCCAAGGGTTGCAGCTAAATATTCTTTTTATGGCGAGCCACCCTCCCTTGAACAAGCCGTGTTTTTTTAAGGCTTCCAAAGTGTATTGGGAGCAGGTGGGAGAATAACGGCAAGAGGCCGGGGTAAGGGGGGAAATAAGGGTCTGGTAAACTCTAACCAAGAACACAAAGGGGGCGATCAATATTTTTTTCATCTGTGCCTAAGTGTTCTTGGTGAGTATAATCTTTATTTTTTATGAAAGGGTAAAGGTAGTTCCGTCTTTCCCATCTTTTAGTTGGATGCCCATTTCGGCCAATTGATCCCGAATCTTATCGGAAGTGGCAAAATCCTTATTGGCTCGTGCTTCGTTCCGCATTTCAATTAAAAGACCTACTACATTGGATAGTTTGTCCGAATTGGATTGGGTGCAGTTCTGGTTTTCCAAGCCTAGGATATCGAAAACAAAATTCTGCATGGCTTGGGAAAGTATTTTCTTGTCCGCTGCAGAGATGGTTTCTTTCCCTTCCTTTATTAGGTTGATGTGTTTAACGGCCTCAAAGAGATTGGCAATAAGGATTGGGGTGTTAAAATCATCGTTCATGGCATCGTACCCCTTCTGCACCCATGCTGCCACATTAAAGTCGCTGCTGTCTCCCGTGGGTAGTTGCTCTAAGCTCGCAATACTATCCATTAATCGCTGGTATCCTCTTTCGGAAGCTAAGAGTGCCTCGTCACTAAGATCCAGAATACTGGTGTAGTGCGCTTGCATCATAAAAAAGCGTACCACGGATGGGGAGTAAGCTTTGCTTAAAAACGGATTTTCGCCAGAGAAAATTTCGTTCGGCAGTATATTGTTGCCGGTAGACTTTGCCATCTTTCTCCCGTTAAGGGTAAGCATATTGGCATGCATCCAATAATTTACCGGCGTCTGATTATTCCAGGCTTCGGCTTGAGCAATTTCGCATTCGTGATGCGGGAATTTAAGGTCCATGCCTCCACCGTGAATATCAAAGGTTTCCCCTAGGTATTTGGTACTCATAGCGGTACACTCTAAGTGCCATCCCGGAAAGCCATCTCCCCATGGGGAAGGCCATCGCATAATATGCTGGGGTTCCGCTTTTTTCCATAAGGCAAAATCCTGGGGACTCTTTTTCTCGTCCTGGGCGGTAAGCTCCCTGGTATTGGCGATCATATCTTCCAATTTTCTACCGCTAAGCTTCCCGTAATCGTTGGTCTCGCTAAATTTTGCAACATCAAAATAGACCGATCCATTAACGACATAGGCAAGTCCTTTGTCTAAAATGGCCTTTACAATTTCAATTTGTTCTACGATATGGCCGGTTGCCGTAGGTTCTATACTGGGGGGCAGAAAGTTGAACTTGTTCAATATATTGTGGAAGTCCAAGGTGTAGCGTTGTACTACCTCCATAGGTTCCAATTGCTCTAGGCGTGCCTTCTTGGCAATCTTGTCCTCTCCGTCCTCTGCATCATCCTCTAGGTGACCGGCATCGGTAATATTCCTCACATAACGCACTTTGTACCCAAGATGTTTAAAGTACCTGAAAATCATATCGAAAGACATAAAGGTGCGGCAGTTGCCCAAGTGTACGTTGCTGTACACCGTGGGGCCACAGACATACATGCCTATATGACCTTCATTTAAAGGTTTAAAAACTTCTTTTTTGCCCGAAAGGGAATTGTATATTTTTAATTCTTGGGTTTGGTACAACTGCATTTGTAAACAGGAAGATTAAAATTTGGTTTCTATATTAATGTAGCTAAGAAATTCGCTTCGCACTGCTTCTTCTTGGAATCGGCCGCCATACTCAGCAGTAATAGTGCTGCTCTCAATATCGCGAATTCCTCTGGAATTTACACATAAATGTTTGGCATCCATAACGCAGGCAACATCCTCGGTTCCTAATGCCCTCTGAAGCTCTCTTACTACTTGGATGTTTAAGCGCTCCTGTACCTGGGGACGCTTGGCGTAATAATCCACAATTCGGTTCATTTTGGATAGCCCTATTACACTTCCGTTGGAAATATACGCAATATGTGCCTTTCCTACGATGGGAAGTAAGTGGTGCTCACAGGTAGAGTATAGGGTAATGTTTTTCTCTACTAACATCTCCCCGTACTTATATTTATTGTCAAAAGTAGAAGGATTAGGCTTGCGCTTGGGATCCAATCCGCCAAATATTTCGGTTACAAACATTTTGGCTACCCTGTTGGGGGTTCCCTTTAGGCTATCGTCCTCTAGGTCTAAGCCCAAGGTAAGCATAATCTCATTTACATTTTCTCTAATGCGAGTGATCTTTTCCTCGTCGCTAAGAACAAAGGCATCTTTACGTAGGGGAGTGTCTTCGGCCGCAGAAACGTGATCGTCTCCCATGTCTTCAAGGTGCTTTTCCAATGCGTTATCTATTTTCATTAAAATATGGCTTTTTAAGGGTGCAAAGATATGCATAATATGGCACTTAATAGTATATTTCACTAGTAACACACTATAAATTAGTGTTAACGAATGAGGAGGGGCGCTTTTGTTTTTCTGGAGTTTTGGGTCGATAATTAAAATGACCGCTAAGGTCCCTTTTACCCTGTGTCCAAGTTGGTACATGGTTATCGTCTTGTTTTTCACTATAGTTATTGGCCTAGAAAGGGAGTTGTGTTTTTAGGCTGATGCTTATAGAAATAATTCTTTAGACTCCGCTACTCATTGGGATTTATGGGATTTAAAGGAATAATCAAGATGGTTTTAGGCTACAAAGAATAACGTGGTTTTGTGCTCGTTTTGTATAGGAATTGGCGTTGCAAGTGGTATTGTATGCGGTTTAAATGTTGTTGATTTACAGCTAATTCCTATTCTTAACTTATACTAATTCCCTTTGTAAAGAGTTATAATATTAACTCCTGTAAATGATAGGGAGATTATACAATATGCGGATAATAAGCTATTCCCTGGGGGTGTTACTGTTGTTTACGGGTGCGGTGTTTGCGCAAAACTCACCGGATTGTAGAAGTGCTATACCCGTTTGCGCCGATGCGCCCATAAACGGAACGGCCGATGGCCATGGTATTGACGATTTTGATCCCGATGAAGTGCGGCAATCAGGTTGCCTGGAAAAAGGGAGTAATGTATCCTCCAATATCGAGTACAATACGTCTTGGTATGTGTTTAGGACCGGAGCGGACGGACAGCTAGGTTTTGATATCGAAGCCCTACCAGTGCCAGGGGGTCCGGATGTGATTACTGCAGAATGGGATTTTGCCGTTTATGGTCCGGATGCCAATTGCTTGGAAATAGGAGCGGGGAACATAGAGCCTATACGGTGTAATTTTGAGACCAATGAAACCCGATTTACCGGAGTGGGGATTAACCCTGAAAGTGGCCAGGAAGGTGCGCCTTTTGTAAAGCAAAGTAGGAACACTTATGATGAATGGCTAGAAGTAAAGGAAGGGGAAATCTACTATATCTTAATCAATAACTGGAATACTAATTTTGATGAGGAAGCAGAATCCTTTGTGCTGACATTTACAGGTAGTACCGTTGATGCAGATCAGGATAATGCGTTGGATTGTACCCTAAGGGATCAGTTTTTGGGCTTGGATATCGTTGCCTGTGAAGGGGATCCTGATATTACCCTATCTGCTATGAACTCTCCCGTAGGTCCTAATCTCGCCAGTGTGGTGTGGACGGTAGATTATGAGGGTGATGGGGTAGTGGATGCTACCTTAACGGGAAGCGGACCCTCTGGCGCGGAATTGGTGGTGCAAAGTCCTAACTCCGGCAGCTATATGGTAGAGGTGACCAATGTTTCTGGAATGCAGGCATTGGATACTATTCAAATTACCTATTTTGGGGATCCCGTGTTGCAAGAGGTGCTGGTGCTAGAAGATGTATCCGACAATAATAAAGTGGAAATAGTGGTGGGCAATCCAGATGGGAATTTTGAATACGCCCTAAACGGGTCGGACTTTCGGGACAGTCCTGTTTTTACCAATGTGCCCCCAGGAGAGAATACGGTTGTTATTAACGATAAAAATGGGTGTGGCAACACCGCGCCAATTCCCTTTCTGGTAGTAGGCTATCCCAAATTTTTTACACCCAATGGAGATGGAATCCACGACTATTGGCAGGTGTACGGTGTTGCAACATTAGCCAATCCCGTAGTATTTATTTTCGATCGGTATGGGAAGCTCCTTAAGCAGTTAGATGTGAACTCTGCGGGCTGGGATGGTACCTTTAATGGCAGGCCTATGCCTTCTTCGGATTATTGGTTTAAAATGGAGTATTCCCAAGACGAAGGTGGAATGCTGGTGGCAAAAATGGTTCGTTCCCATTTTACCCTAAAAAGGTGATGGTGGCCCATATAAGGCATCATGGCCCTAATAATGAATCGTAGAATGGGAAGGAAGGCGATTAGGGTTGTACGGGTGGAACTTGACTATTATAACAAAGAAAGACGGGATATTTCCCGTCTTTATATTTCTATAGGTGTCATATTTATTTTTAGAAGTTAAGGGTGTACCCTAAGCTGAAGACCGAATTCTTGTTGGTGATAGTGGCCGGGGTTGGCATGCCTGTTTCATACAAGGTTTTACGGTAATCCTGTGTGGCTTCGCTATAAGAAAAGTCCAGCCTACTTCCGCCAAAGTTATACCCTATTCCCGCAGAATAACCGTTTAGGTCGCCCACGGTATTGCCATCGGCATACGGACTCTGTTCGTACCGATACCCAGCACGTAGGCTTAAAGCGGCTAGTCGGTATTCACCACCAAGTCTAAGGGTAGATACCCCGCCTAGTTCCTTGGCAATTATATTGTTCTCTAATGAAAAACTGGGGTCTGCAGTAGGTTTTATCTTGGCTTTGGACATGTCTTGGTAGCTATAATCTAAGCTAATGAGTCCCTGCTGACCAAAGATAACAGCCAAACTTCCCGTTAATTTTGCTGGGGTTTGTATGGTATATTTCTCAAATACGTTCACAACATTAAAGTTGATAAAGGAAATATCGTCATCTGCTAAGTCTGAATTTATCTTTTGGGAAGTCTCGTCCGAGAGGTTGTACCAGGTAGGGGATTGATAACTACCTCCAACCCTAAGGTTGTCTCCTACTTTTCCTATGGCCCCCAAGCTAAAGGAAAATCCATTTCCTTGGGTTCTTAGGAGATTGTCGAAAGAGGTGTTTTTTATTTCCGAATCCGAATCAAATCCGTTTTCGGTAAGCTGGCTTAGCTTTTCAAATAATACATTGTGAAAATTTAAAGAAGCACCCAGATAAAGGTTGTCGCCATATTGCCCCGCTAAATTGGCAGTGAACTTGCCATTATGCCCCGTGGTACTTTCAAAATAGCGTTGATTTACAGTGCTGTATCTCGCATTGGAAATATAGCTGGTATTGTTGTTGTCCGACTCATCCATGGGGTCTATGATCCCCCCGAAATATCCTAGAAAAGCCTGTTGTTCTGCGTAGCCATAGCTAGCTCCTATGTCTAAATAGGCTTCTTCCAGAAACTCGTTGTCCTGTAGCAACAGGTCGCCAAAAGGGACTCCCCCAGCAAAATTCAAGAAGTAGTTGTCTATCCCTTGATCGCTATTTCCGGTGATATAAGTTTCATTGTCAAAACTCCTCGCCATATCGTAATTAAATGCCAGGGATACCTTTTTCCAATTATCGTTCCTGCTTTTAAAAACAAACACTCCGCCTAATTGGTTTAGATCAAAAGCGTTGATGGTGGAGGCGTTAAAGGATGAGAAGTAGGTTGCATCGTTCTGCTGACGGTTTTTAGATCCGGTAATGGTAAATAGGCCGTGGTTAAATACTGCAGATCCAGCCGGATTGGCATTTAGGGCCGATAAGTCCCCGCCAAGTGCCCCAAAAGCACCGCTCATTGCTTGGTAGCGTGCAGTTCCCTGAAGCGATTCGGTGCTGTAGCGCACCACGTCGTTAATGTTTTGGGCACTTGCGTATGCGCATGCCAATAGTAGAAAGAAAGTGTTGAGTCTTCTCATCTTAATAAATTTTGGATGTCTATTTTGAAATATAGCCTATAGCAGGGTTTTAGTTGCCTCTAGATCTACTGCCAGATGATCTGCTAGAGGAGCTACTGCTCCGTACGCTTCCAGAGGAAGATCTAGGTGGACTGCTGCTTCTAATAGTGCCGCTGGAAGATCGTTGGTTGCTTCCCGAGCTTCTAATAGTACTACTGCTAGGTCTGCTAGTGCTTCTGGTGCTTCGGTACGTAGAAGTCCTAGGAGCGCTAGTGCTACGACTGCTTCTGTAGGTACTATTGCTGGGCGCACTGCCTTTGTAGGTTTGGGTGCTACGAGTTCTGCTGTTATAATTGGGCACCGCCCTAGTGCTTCTGCTGGTTCTATAAGATCTGTTTCTGTCCAAGGCATCCACTCCAACCCTAGTTCTAGTATTGGTGCTGCTTCTATAACGACTGTTGTTATTAGTAGAAGACTGTCTGGAAACATTGCTGCGCGTTCCATTACTCCTATATCGGGTGGAGTTGTTGTTAGTGCTTACGTTAGACCTGCTGCGTAAAGAATTGCTTCTGTTCAGGGTGTTAGATCTGTAAACGCCTCGTCTACTAGCATTGTACGCATAGTTTCTATTGTAGTTGTAGTAACCCGGTCTGTAATAGTGGTTATAATAAGGTCTGTAGTAAGGGTAGTAGTAGGATCTGTAAGGGTAGCCCCATCCGTAAGAATAGCCGTAACCGCCCCATCCCCAATAATAGGGACTATAAGAATATCCGTAGCTACCGTAAAAGCCCCATCGCCATGGGTTGTGGTAGCCTCTGTAGAAACCGCGATAAAACCAAGGGCTTCCCCAGCCATAGTAGAAGTCGTTATATCCCCAATTGTCATAGATATTAATGCTCACGTTGGTAGGATTGTCTCCCCAAGCGGCATAACCTCTGTAGTCATTATTGGCGCCATAGGCATTTATATCAGCCTGAGCATACTGGCCATCGCCTTCCATATCGCCGTAATATCCATCTATATCGGTGAAAATTTCGCTGTCTAGAATCTCCCCAAATTCATCAGCTTTTTGTCCAAAATATTCCCCGTAGTTATTTTGTTTTGTCTCAAGGCGTTGATTGTTAGCCTGCCTGTGCTGTCTAGGCTGTTCCTCGCTTTGTGTTCTGCTGGCATAGATGCCATCATAGATGCCATCATTGTCATAATAGGAGGCTGATTGATAAGAGCCACAGGAAGCCACCAGCAAACCCAAAAGGAAAAGGGGGATCCGTATGTGTATTTTGCTATGAAGTAGGGAGTGTATCATCGTTAAAAATTTAATTGTTCGACTTTGTAAAAATAGTTAGTTTTGCGGAACTATTCTATATTAACATAAGTCACAAGTTTTGTGCCAAACTTACTAGCATGGGTAAAAAATTAACGAAAAGAGCAGAGGACTATTCCAAATGGTATAACGAGCTGGTGGTGAAGGCAGATTTAGCTGAAAACTCAGGGGTTAGAGGGTGTATGGTCATTAAGCCATATGGTTATGCTATATGGGAAAAAATGCAGGCCCAATTAGATAAAATGTTTAAGGAAACCGGACATGAGAATGCCTACTTTCCTTTGTTTATCCCAAAGTCGTACCTAAGCAAAGAAGCCAGTCACGTAGAAGGATTTGCCAAGGAGTGTGCCGTGGTTACACATTATAGACTAAAAAATGCCGAGGATGGTAGTGGAATAATTGTAGACCCCGAAGCTAAATTGGAAGAGGAGCTAATAGTTAGGCCAACTTCCGAAACTATTATATGGGATACTTATAGGCGATGGATACAGTCTTATCGAGATTTACCTCTTTTAATTAACCAATGGGCCAATGTGGTGCGTTGGGAAATGAGAACCCGCCTCTTCCTTAGAACGGCAGAGTTCTTATGGCAAGAAGGGCACACTGCACACGCTACCGAGAAAGAAGCGGTGGCAGAAGCAGTACAGATGATGAATGTGTATGCAGAGTTTGCAGAGGAATATATGGGAGTGCCTGTGATAAAAGGTACCAAAACTGCCAGTGAACGTTTTGCCGGAGCATTGGATACCTATTGTATAGAAGCCTTAATGCAGGATGGAAAAGCCTTGCAAGCGGGGACATCGCACTTTTTGGGTCAAAATTTTGCCAAAGCCTTCGATGTAAAGTTTGCAAATAAGGAAGGAAAGCAAGAATATGTATGGGCTACCTCTTGGGGTGTTTCCACTAGGTTGATGGGTGCTTTGATCATGACTCATAGTGATGATAATGGTTTGGTGTTGCCACCAAAGTTGGCCCCTATACAAGTAGTAATTGTTCCTATCTATAAAGGAGAGGAGCAGTTGGATGCCATCTCTGACAGGGTGGCTCCCTTGGTGAAGGAATTACGTTCCAAAGGGATTTCAGTAAAATATGATAATAGGGATACCCATAAGCCAGGATTCAAGTTTAATGAGTATGAGCTAAAAGGAGTTCCAGTGCGTTTGGCCATAGGACAACGCGATATGGATAACAATACCTTTGAGGTGGCTAGAAGGGACACCTTGGAAAAGGAAACCGTTTCTGCCGATGCCATTGTAAGTAAGATTGAGTTTCTATTAGAGGATATGCAGAAGAATATCTTTAAGAAAGCATTGACCTATAGAGAGGAGCATATTACTGAAGTGAGTTCCTATGAGGAGTTTAAAGAAGTATTGGAAACTAAAGGTGGATTTATTGCTGCGCATTGGGACGGGACTGCCGAGACCGAGGAGTTGGTGAAAGAAGAGACCAAGGCTACCATTCGTTGTATTCCTATAGAGGGTGAAAACGAGGAAGGAGAATGTATGGTAACCGGGAAACCGTCTGCCAAAAGAGTCCTTTTTGCACGGGCATATTAATTTTTTAAAAATTTTTTGCTTAGTGCTTGCGAACCTTAAAAATAGTTGTATTTTTGCATCCGCAATTAGGAATTAGTTGGTCCGTTCGTCTAGGGGTTAGGACGCCAGGTTTTCATCCTGGTAGCAGGGGTTCGAATCCCCTACGGACTACAAAGGTTTTTTGAAATATTAATTTAGGATTAGGACAGTGCATCGGCAAGGTCCGTAAATCAAAAATTAGAATGGTCCGTTCGTCTAGGGGTTAGGACGCCAGGTTTTCATCCTGGTAGCAGGGGTTCGAATCCCCTACGGACTACATAGTAGCGAAAGGGATAGCTCCCATTAAAAAATTATAATTAAAAAGAAATGGCAAACCATAAGTCAGCAATAAAGAGAATCAGAAGAAACGAGGCAGTACGTTTACGTAACAGGTACCAGCACAGAACAACTCGTAATGCAGTAAGAAAATTGCGTGCAGAAGAGGATAAGGAAGCTGCTGAGAAATTATTGCCAAGTGTAGTAAGCATGATCGATAGATTGGCAAAGCGTAACATTATTCACGCTAACAAAGCTGCTAACCTTAAGAGTAAGCTTACTAAGCAAGTAGCTGCACTCTAACGCTATTTATTATAACGGTATTTAAGAAACGCCCTTTCCTGATGGAAAGGGCGTTTTTTTGTTGGGTCTTGGTTAACGCTATAACTATTTAGCCCTTAGCTTCGTTTGCTGGATAGGATCCAGAATTTACGCTTCATCTTTAAAAGACCAACTATAAAACATATGTATAGGAGGCACACTAAACTTAGATGAATCCTCCTTAGGTGTATGTACTCGTTTATTTTATAAAGGTAATTATGATATCTAATAACCTTAATGGGGAGGTAGCCTGCATAAAAAATAAAAAGTCCAATACTGATCCACTTTATACCCTCAAACCTAAACCCTTGTCTTTCTTGTATCTTTTTCCGTTCTAAAAATAGCAGTATCGTACATAGGAGAATAAGTAGCCCTCCTGCCAAATAACTGAATATTTGGGATTCCAATATAAAACTCTGTAGAAAGACGTTGGCTATAGTAACAACCAGGAATATTATGCTTCCGTATAGGATTATTCTTTTGTATTTAGGATGTGTCAAATAGCTCCAATACACATAAAAAAAGAAGCTGAAGAAGATAATATTGTAGATGTTGTAGATAATTACATTATGCGCTACAAAAGCCGAGAAAATGGTAATATCGTATACTTCGTAATTTTTGGTGATATAGCCCAGTAACTCTGTAAGGAAGGTGTACATGGCTATGACCGGGAATAGCTTTAACGGGGTGTTGTAGTACTTTGGGTATTTGATTAATGCTACCAGTACCGTTAAGCCGTATAAGGGTCTGTATAAGTTCTCCAGTATTAGGTCTATAAATGCCTTTTCCATTGGTGGGGGTGAAATAGGGTGCAACGAGTCTTGAGCTGTCTTAATTCTCCGTATATGGTGGAGGGGTCATATCTGCCTCGTTCAGGATGAGGCTTGTGTTTTTGGCAAACAAGGTTTTGTTAGTAAAGTTGGGGAGCATGGAAGCTTCCATCTTTTCATTGTCTTGTTCTTGACTTGGGGTGGCATTCCCTTTTTTCTTAGGGTTTAAGTTGTTTGTTAGAAGGATGGGAGTTCGGTTGCCAGCGTCATCCTCTTGGATATAAAAGGCATAATCCTCCTTTTTATCGTCTTTTGTTGTGGGTATTAGAAAAAAGGAGTTTTGCTTAGGGTGCTTAATCTTTCTGCCGTCTTTAAAAGTCTCCTGATCTGGATAATTGGAGAAATAAAAACGTAAAGTTGAGATCTCCACATTGGCCTTTTTTGCTTCCTGTTCAATATAGTTTAAGTAGTCCTTTATGGTTTGGTAGTCATAAGATCCAAATCTGGCCACGTCAAACTTTTTTTCTGGACTTTGTTCGTTCTCAAATCTTTCTATGAGTCCTACGCGGCGCTCTCCATAGGCATCGTACATCTGTTTTGCTTGCGCAACGGAAACTATCTGTGCGGGTGCCTTTACAGGGGTAGGGGCTGGTTCTGGGGAAGGTTTGCAGGAGGCAATTGCTAATAAAAGTAGGGTTAATAGTGCGCTTGGTTTTGCAACTTTTTTTAGATACTTCATAAGGTTGGTTATTTAGATTGGTTGGTGTTATTAGGTTATATCGTTATAAAGACTGGGGGGAGCCTGTTAAATTACTGATAATACCGCGCTTAAAAAATAAATATACTTCAAAATATCATTAATTGGTGTCTGAAGTCCGTTTATAAATGTCTGTAGGTTTCAGGTATAAGGGAGGGGAGTAGTGCGATTATTGGGGTAGGGTGTCCAGAATAATTCTTGGGAAAAGGATGAGGAAAGGGTGTTTCATGTTGCATGAAAAAAAACTCCCGATTGGCAAATTTGTCAATCGGGAGTAATAATTTATCCTACGGTTAGCGCTAAATGCTACTGATTCATGGTCAGTAAGAACTCTTCGTTGTTCTTGGTTTGCTTAAACCGCTGTTCTATGAATTCCATAGCTTCTACAGGATTCATATCTGCCAAGTATTTTCTCATGATCCACATACGCTGAATGGTGTTTTCATCCAACAGTAGGTCGTCCCTCCTTGTACTGGAAGAGGTGAGGTCTATAGCAGGGAATATTCTTCTGTTGGAGATTTTTCTATCCAACTGAAGTTCCATGTTACCGGTTCCTTTAAATTCCTCAAAAATCACCTCGTCCATTTTAGATCCAGTTTCGGTAAGTGCCGTTGCTATGATGGATAAAGATCCACCTCCTTCGATGTTTCTGGCAGCTCCAAAGAATCTTTTTGGCTTGTGAAGTGCGTTCGCATCCACCCCTCCACTCAATACTTTTCCAGAGGCTGGCTGTACTGTGTTGTAAGCTCTTGCAAGACGGGTGATAGAATCTAATAGGATTACTACATCGTGTCCACATTCTACAAGACGTTTTGCTTTTTCCAATACAATATTGGCAACGCGCACGTGTTCTGTAGCTTCCTTGTCGAAAGTAGAGGCTACTACCTCGCCGCGTACATTTCGCTGCATGTCTGTAACTTCTTCCGGTCTTTCGTCAATTAGAAGGATAATTTGGTATACCTCTGGGTGATTGGCGGCAATACCATTGGCAATATCCTTAAGCAACATCGTTTTACCAGTTTTTGGCTGGGAAACAATCATCCCTCTTTGGCCTTTTCCAATAGGGGAGAATAGGTCAATTATGCGGGTAGATATAGTGCTTTGGCGTTCTGCCAAGTTAAATTTTTCCTGAGGGAAAAGCGGGGTTAAGTGCTCAAATGCAACTCGGTCCCTAACTATTTGTGGGTCTATTCCGTTAATCTTGTTCACCTTAATTAGCGGGAAATATTTTTCACCTTCTTTTGGAGGTCTAACGTTACCTAAAACGGTATCCCCTGTTTTTAATCCAAATAACCTAATCTGCGATTGGGATACGTAGATGTCATCTGGGGAAGAAAGGTAATTGTAATCGGAAGACCTTAGAAATCCGTAACCATCCTGCATAATATCTAGTACACCCTCGCTTTCAATTATACTGTCAAATTCGTATTCGGGTTCCTTATATTTATTTTTTAAGTCCTTGTCAAAGTTACTGTTTCCTTTGTCTGCGTTTGACTTTTGGTGGTGTGGACTTTTCTTGTGTTGTTGCTTGTTGGGTTGACCCGTGTTTTGTTGACTGGAGTTCTTCTGATGATCTCTCTTTGTAGGGCCCGAAGCGTTTTGTGTGCGTGGGGTTCTTTCTGGCCTGCTCTTCTCTTGCTTTTGGTCCTCCGAGGGTGATTTGGAAGCCGGTACGCGTTTTTTGACCGGAGTATCGGTACCCTCCTCTTTTGCTTTGGTGGGTGCCGGACCTGGCTTTTCAGCAGGGGCAGGTGGATCCTTTTTAACTACCCTGGCCCTTTTGGGCTTGGGGTCCGTCTTCTCGGGCTGCACAGCGGCTGCGGTTAGGTTCTCCTGGACAATTTTGGGGTTGGAAGCCTGAACGTCCAAAATTTGATAGACTAAATCCAGTTTTTTTAAAGATTTAAACTTGGCTACATTTAAGCCTTTGGCTATTTCCTGAAGCTCAGGAAGCTTTTTTGATTTTAATTCTGAAATTTCAAACATTAAGTTTTGAATAAATTATACGTATTTCGAAAGTATGAAGTATACTGTACTTGTTTTGGGTAATAAACCGGGCGTGTAAGCCCTTGTTGGTAAGTGATTTGACTTATAACAACGCAAAATTACAAATAATTTTCAATATTTAGTGGATAAATTTTAAAAAGACGCTTATTTTTGCTTTCTCATAGACGATAAGAATTCATGATTCAAAGAATACAGACTCTTTATTTAATTGTGGTTATCATTCTTGGGGCAGTTTTGCCCTTTTTTGTGAATCTATGGTCCGATGCCGCTGGGAACGAATTATATGCGGATAATGCAGTATTCGTTTCACTTGCCTTTTACGGGAGTGCAGTTTTGGCATTGGTGGCCATAATGATGTATAAAAATAGGAAAAATCAATTTGTGATGAACAGATTGAACATGATATTGAATCTTTTTTTACTAGGATTTTTCGTTTATCGATCTCTAAACTTATCCGGAGAGACCTCGGTTTCAGAGAAGGGTATTGGGATGCTGATTCCTGTATTTTCTATCGTTTTTTTAGTGCTGGCTAACAGGGCTATTAAAAAGGATGAAGATCTTGTAAAATCTGTGGATCGTTTACGTTAAGCCTAACATCTTAGTAGTATTAGTGCGTTAAAACCCGGGGTTGTTCCCGGGTTTTTTTATGGGCTTTTATCCACCTCTTTTCCCTAGTTCTATAATCTCCAGATCTTTGATCTCTTCCCCGTCAATGACAAATCTTAGCATGGTTCTCACCTGATGAAAACCGTGGGTTCCGCAGGCACCGGGATTCATATGGAGTAGGTTTAATTTTTTGTCCCACATAACTTTTAGAATGTGGGAATGTCCTGAGATGAATATCTTAGGTGGATTCTCTTTTATTTTTTCCCGTATGCGCGTATTGTATTTGTTGGGGTAGCCACCGATATGGGTGATCCATACATCTACGCCCTCACATTTAAATCGGTTGTCTAACGGAAATTCCAATTGTATCTTATGCTCATCTATATTTCCGTAAACACCTCTGAGCGGCTTAATTTCTTTGATGGCATCCGTGACGGCTAAACTTCCGATGTCACCGGCATGCCATACTTCATCTGCCTGTTTCACATATTTCAATATTTGCTCGTCCATATGGCTATGGGTGTCGCTCAGTAGTAATATTTTAGTCATATTGTTTCTTTACTTTTTTTGAGGAGGGGAACTCCTTTTTTTAGGTGCAGTGATGTTAAGTAGCCTTAGTCCGTTTATGGGCTGCTTAGCGGTTCCATCGCCAAAAAAAATGTTTTTAATAAAGTCCAAAGGGGATGCGCTAAGGAATCTTTTTTATTTTTTCTAATCCAGAACAAGTATCTTTGCCATCCACAAAACTAATTGATTCTGTTGAGATATTTCATCCAATTTTCATATCACGGGAAAAGGTATCACGGCTCGCAAATTCAGCCCAATGCGCTTACTGTACAGGAGGTTTTGCAGCACGCCTTGTCTCTGTTGTTAAGGGAGACCATTCAGATTACGGCGGCGGGTAGAACGGATGCTGGGGTGCATGCCAAGGTGATGTTTGCTCATTTTGACTGTAGTTTGGTTTTGGAAACGGAGGCCTTGTGCCAAAGGTTGAATTCGTTTTTGCCCCCAGATTTGGCGGTGCAAGCTATTTTTCCTGTCCCCGATACGGCCCATGCAAGATTTGATGCAACGGAGCGAACTTATGAGTATTGGGTGGTTAATGAGAAGGATCCATTTTTAAATGATGGGGCCTATCATGTGAAATATCCGTTAAATATTGCCCAAATGAACAAGGCAGCCAGTATTTTAGTGGGACAGAAAGATTTTGAATGCTTTTCCAGGTCTAATACCGATGTAAAAACCTTTAGGTGTGATCTTCGGAGCGCAAAATGGACAGTGGATAATAATAAATTGGTGTTTACCATTGTGGCCGACCGATTTTTGCGCAATATGGTGCGTGCCATTGTGGGAACATTAATAGATGTGGGAAAGGGAAAGACTTCCTTGTTAGAGGTTGTCTCCATATTAGAGAGTAAGGATAGAAGTAGGGCCGGGGCATCCGTACCGGCAAAAGGCTTATATTTAACAGCAATTAAGTATCCGGATAATAGTATAGGAAAACATGGATAAAGATACCGGTAAGGCATTTGATTTTAGATTGTTTAGGCGATTGCTAAGGCATGTGAAACCTTATATGGCAACGTTTTTTGGCGTTGCCGTGTCGGCTATATTGCTTTCGGGATTTGCTGTGTTGACCCCTATTTTGGTGGGGGAGATTGTAGACAATGCCATTACCAATAAGGATAGTGCCAAATTGTTAAATCTTATTCTGGCCATGGTGGGCGTATTGTTGGGAGAGGTGATTTGCCAGCTGTTATTTAATTACTACGCCAATTGGTTGGGGGAGTCCGTAATTAAAGATATCCGAATTCGTCTTTTTCAGCATTTGATGAGTTTTAAGATGAAGTACTATGACAATTCCTCCATTGGTTTGTTGGTAACCAGGGCCGTTACCGATATGCAACGAATAGGGGAAATCTTTAGTCAGGGCTTCTTTGTAATTGTCTCGGATCTTTTAAAAATGGTGGTAGTAGCCTCCGTAATGCTCTTTACTAATTGGAAACTGGCCTTGATCGTTTTTGCGGTTTTGCCAATACTATTGTACGCTACCAGATTGTTTCAGCAAGCAATGAAGGTTGCTTTTATAGAAGTTAGGGCACAGGTTTCCAATTTAAACTCCTTTGTACAAGAGCGTATTACGGGAATGAAAATAGTGCAGCTTTTTACCCGTGAGGAAATTGAAAAGGAAAAGTTTAGGGAAATCAATGAAAAACATCAAAACGCCTGGCTGAGAACAGTCTGGTATAACTCCATCTTTTTTCCTATTGCCGAGATTGTTTCTTCTATTACGGTGGGGTTAATCGTTTGGTATGGCGGACTTCAGAATGTGGCCAATATAGGGAAGGAAGAATACGGAACCATTTTTATGTTTATACTGCTTTCCAGTATGTTGTTTCGTCCTCTAAGGCAAATAGCAGACAAGTTTAATACCTTGCAGATGGGAATGGTTGCCGCAAATAGGGTCTTTAAAATTTTGGATACCAATAGCAATATTGAAGATCTTGGTACGGTGGAAAAAGATACTATTAAGGGGGATATAGAGTTCTGTGATGTGCGTTTTGGATACTTGGAAGATGAAGAGGTGTTACACGGCGTCTCTTTTAAGGTGAACGCTGGGGAGACCATAGCCATTGTAGGGGCAACGGGTGCGGGAAAATCTACTATTATTAATTTGTTAAACCGATTCTATGAGATTAATTCGGGCAGTATTAAAGTGGATGGCGTAGATATTAGGGATTATAAATTAAGCTCCCTCCGATCTAAGATTGCTGTGGTGTTGCAAGATGTTTTCCTGTTTGCCGATACCATCGCAAATAATATTTCTTTAAAGGATGATGAAATTACCGAGCTGCATTTGGAGGAGGCCGCCAAGCAGATTGGGGTACATCAGTTTATAACTAGTCTCCCGGAAGGCTACCGCTATAATATAAAGGAGCGTGGAACTATGCTTTCTAGTGGTCAAAGGCAGCTTATAGCCTTTTTAAGGGCTTATGTAAGCAATCCCAGTATTCTGATACTGGATGAGGCTACCTCTTCGGTAGACACCTATTCCGAACAGTTGATACAAAGGGCTACCGAAAAAATTACAGAGGGCAGAACGTCTATAATTATTGCTCATAGACTGGCAACTATTAAGAAAGCCGATAAAATATTGGTAATGGATCAAGGGAAGATTGTGGAAATGGGCACCCATAAAGAGCTCTTAAAGCAAAATGGGTATTATCAGAACCTGTACGAAGCCCAGTTCTTAACCGAAGAGGTGCTGTAAAGAGGGTATTGCTGTTTCGGTTATTCTTGTGAATTCTAAGTCTTACCTCTGCTTTTAGCAGTGTAATTACATAAGGTCTTCCTTTATTTGGCTGGCTAACTCATCCAAATTATTGAACAGTATAAATTCTCCGTTTTTAATATAAGAGATAAGTCCGGTTTCCTCGCTAACAATTAATGCCAGGGCATCCGTTTTTTCCGTAATCCCTACCGCTGCTCTATGTCTTAGACCAAATCTTAAGGGGATGGTACGTTCATTGGATACCGGTAGAATTACTCGGGTGGCTACAATATAATTGTCTTGGATCACCGCAGCTCCATCGTGTAAAGGGCTGTTCTTATAAAAGATACTTTCTATGATGGGCTGGTTAATTTCAATGTTCATTTTATCCCCGGTAGATTTTACAAAATCCAAAGAGTTATTTCTTTCTATTACCAAGAGGGCCCCGGTCTTGGTGCTGCCCATTTTCTCGCAGGCACTGATCAAGGCATCCACATTGGTTCCTATGGAGAGTCCGTCTTCCCGCATAAACTTAAAATGTTTTAAGAAGTTGCGTTTAGAGGCAAGGTTGGTAGAGCCTACCATTAATAGAAATTTTCGTATTTCTTGTTGAAAGACAATAATAAGGGCAATAAGTCCCACCTGCATAAAGCCACCAACCATACTGCTGATCATGGTCATATCTAAGACCTCAGTCAATTTCCAAAATGCCCAGACTATGACAATCCCTATAAAAATATTAATGGCAACCGTTCTGCGTACTAATTTGTATATGTAGTACAACAAGATGGCCACCAAAAAGATGTCTATTAAATCTGTTACGTTAAAATCTAAGAAATTTAGAAAATCCAATGTTAGGGTTTTTGTAAAAATAGGAAATAAGAAAGAACCCCAAATTAAATCAGGGAAAAATATTGAGGTCTTCCTCTTTTGTTTTTGTGGGATTTCACTGTAGCTTTCTCCAGTCGTTATGCCTGTAGGGCGTTGTAAATGGTGATGCATTCCATGGCCTCCTTTACATCGTGCACCCGTAATATGTGGGATTGCTTGGAAAGAGCAAACATGTTTAACGCGGTGCTGCCATTTAAGGCTTCTTGAGGGGTAGTATTTAAAAGTTTATAGATCATGGACTTCCTGCTGATTCCTGTAAGCAGGGGCAACTCCAATTGATGGAACAATTCCATTTTCTGCATAACCTCATAATTTTGTTCCAGGGTTTTTGCGAACCCAAACCCGGGATCTATAATCAGATCGTTTATTCCTTCCTGCCTTGCCAAGAGAATCTTTTCAGAGAAGTAATATAAAATGTCTCCTAATAAATCTTGGTAGTCTGTTTGCTGAGCCATATTTCTTGGGTTTCCCTTGGTGTGCATCAAAATAAAGGGCACTTGATGAGAGGCTACCGTGGCCATCATTTTTGGGTCTAGGCTTCCTGCCGAAATATCGTTTATCAAGGCAGCGCCAGCTAATATGCATTCGTGGGCAACCTTGCTCCTAAAGGTGTCAATGGATAATAAAATATTTGGAAAGGTCGCCACCAATAGCTCTACGATGGGAAGGATGCGTTGTAACTCCTCTTCCTCGCCAATATGTAGGGCTCCAGGCCTACTGCTATACGCCCCCAGATCTATAAATGTGGCTCCCTCCTGTAGCATTTTCCCTACCTGGGTCTTAATTTCATCCTCATTTTTATACCGGCCCCCATCATAAAACGAATCTGGGGTAACGTTTAGGATTCCCATCACCTTAGGGGTGCTAAGATCCACCAAATTTCCTTTGCAATTTATGGTCATAAGTTTAATAAGATAAAAGGGCTCAAAACTTTGGGAAGTTGCTTAAAAACCTCGATTTTTGATTTCCTTAAAAATTTAGGCGAAATTTACACAAATTAGATTAATTACATGGGTAAAACCTCTAAGCAATACGATACCGTAGTAGAAAAATGTAGGGATCTCTTTCAGAAAAAGATGCATGATTACGGGAGTGCATGGCGCATTTTACGATTGCCTTCCCTTACAGATCAAATCTATATAAAGGCACAGCGCATAAGGGGTTTGCAGGAGAACCAAGTGCGTAAGGTAGACGAGGATGAGCAATCCGAGTTTATTGGGATTGTAAATTATTCCGTTATGGCCTTAATTCAACTGCAAAAAGGGGTAGTAGAGCAGCCAGATCTTTCGGTTGCGGAGGCCGTAAGCCTATATGATGAACACATCGCTATAGCAAAAACCTTGATGGAGAATAAAAATCACGATTATGGGGAAGCCTGGAGAGATATGAGGGTTAGCTCCTTAACAGATCTTATTCTGCAAAAATTACTTAGGGTAAAACAGATAGAGGATAATAAAGGAAAAACACTGGTAAGCGAGGGTATAGACGCCAATTACCAGGACATGATCAATTATGCCATATTTGCAATGATTCTTCTTGATTCTAATGAGCAAGAAGATTAAAAAGCTATATAAAATTTAATATGAAATATTTAGTAGGATTTAGTCGTGCCGTAGTTGGGTTGTTATTTATTATTAGTGGACTGATAAAATTGAACGATCCCGTTGGATTCTCTTTTAAGTTGGAAGAATATTTTAGCGCTGGGGTATTAAACCTCCCCTCGCTAGAACCCATTGCTTTGGAAATTTCCATCGCATTGGTAATTTTAGAAGTTTTGCTGGGGGTTATGCTCTTGGTAGGATTCCGTATTAAATTTACCATATGGAGCTTGCTGGTAATGATTGTATTCTTCACCTTCCTTACCTTTTATTCGGCTTATTTTAACAAGGTTACGGATTGTGGGTGTTTCGGGGACGCCATTAAACTTACCCCATGGGAATCCTTTGCCAAGGACATTGTGCTGTTGGTGCTCATAATTATCTTGGTACTGGGCATGAAGACCATTAAGCCTATTTTAGGAAATGGAGCAAAAAGATTTATTGTAGGGCTTACTTTGTTGGCTTCCGCTATCTTTGTATACCATGTGCTTCATCATTTGCCGGCGGTAGATTTTAGGCCCTATAAAATTGGAGCCAATATAGAAGAGGGGATGACGGTGCCCGAAGGAGCGCCGATGCCCATTTTTGATTATGCATGGAAATTTAAGGTAGACGGGGAAGAACAGATTATTGTTACCCAAGGAGATTATCCCAGTGTGGAGGGAGAGTTTATAGGGGTGGAGACTACGGAAGTGCAGAAGGGATATGAGCCTCCCATTCACGATTTTACCATAGAAAAGGAGGGAGAAGACTTTGCAGCGTCCCTTTTGCAGGAGCCAAAGTTAATGATGGTCATAGCCTACGATTTAAGAAAAGCGAACCTCAATGTATTTGGGGAAATTAAAAGCTTATCGGAAAGAGCTGTTAAAAATGGCTATAAGGTAATCGGGATGTCGGCCTCCGACTCGGATTATACAGGGGGAGTAAAAAAGGATTATCGATTGAATTTCGACTTTTACTTTACGGACGAAACCACCTTAAAAACTATGGTAAGATCCAATCCTGGTATCTTGGTCTTGGAAAAGGGAACCATCACGGAAAAGGTCCATTATAATGATATAAAGAAACTGAAACTAGAATAGCCCCAATTATGATTCCCTTTGGTGGGGAGTAGTATTGGTTAAGTAGATAGTAAAAGAACAACAACCTAATTAAAAGAACATGAGAAGTAAAATTGTAGCAGGAAATTGGAAAATGAATAAAAACTTGGCGGAAACCGAAGCGTTGTTGGCTGATCTTTCCGCTAAATTGCCAGAAACCAAGGCAGAAGTAATGGTAGCACCCACTTACGTAAACCTTGCGGCGGCTAAAAAGGCGTTGGAGTCCTCGGCGGTACAAGTAATTGCACAGAATGTGCATTTTGCGGAAAACGGTGCCTATACAGGTGAGATCTCTGCGGATATGTTGTTGGGAATCGGCGTAGATACCGTAATTATTGGGCATTCTGAAAGGAGAGCCTATTTTGGTGAAACAGATGAGATTCTTGCCAAAAAAGTGAAGGCCGCATTGGCTAAAAATATGAGAGTGATGTTCTGCTTTGGAGAAGAATTGGCAGATAGGAAATCTGATAATCATTTTACCGTAGTAGAGAGTCAGTTGAAGAATGCATTGTTTGATTTGGACGCTTCGGACTGGAGTAAGATTATATTGGCCTATGAGCCTGTTTGGGCCATTGGTACCGGGGAAACCGCCTCGCCAGAGCAAGCACAGGAAATGCACGCATTTATACGTAAGGCTATTACCGATGCTGTAAACGCTGAGGTAGCTAATAATGTATCCATTCTTTATGGAGGTAGTGTGAAGCCTAGTAACGCAGAAGAGATTTTTTCCAAGCCAGACGTGGATGGCGGACTCATTGGGGGAGCTTCTTTGGTAGCAGATGATTTTGTAGCGATAATAAACGCTATTTAAGTAAAGTATTATTAATGTTAACTGCTGAACCACATCAATTTCAGCAAGGGACTGCTTCCCTAAAAGGATTTGATGTGGTTATACCAGTAAACTGCGGTCTCCATAAATGCATGGAGGTCTAGCTGCCTGGAATATTGAACCAGGTTCCATTTTATTCAATATTAAGTACACGCTATGTCTAATTCCATTTATTTAGAGTACAATTTTACGGTAAAACCCCTGCAGCCAGCTTCGGATATTTTGATCGCCGAATTGGGAGAACGTGGCTTTGAAAGCTTCGTGGAAACCGATGAGGGAGTACAAGCCTATATTAAAAAGGAGGAATGGAATCCTGAAATTTTAGAGGGTTTAGCAATTCTTAGTAATAGCCTGTTTGCTATAGAATACTCATTTGTGGAAATAGAACAGGAGAACTGGAACGCCACCTGGGAGCAGAACTTTAATCCGATACAAGTAGGAGATAAGTGTGTGGTACGTGCCCCTTTTCATGAAAAGCCAGAGGTGGAGTTCGATATTGTTATAGAGCCAAAGATGAGCTTTGGTACTGGGCACCATGAAACTACCCATATGATGTTGCAGCACATCTTGGAACACGATTTTAAAGGGAAGTCGGTCCTAGATATGGGGAGCGGAACCGGGGTATTAGCAATTTTGGCGGCCATGAAAGGAGCCAAAAGCATCGATGCGATTGATATTGACAATTGGTGCTATTTAAATGCTTTGGAAAATGTGGAGCGAAACAATTGTAATCATATTAAAGTATACGAAGGAACCGCCGATTTATTGGTAGATCAACAATACGATATTATTATTGCGAATATTAATAGAAACATCTTGCTGGAGGATATTCCGGCCTATGTGAAATGTCTTGCTCCAGATGGACTGCTGTTCTTAAGTGGTTTCTATGTGGAAGATATTCCAATAATCACCGAAAAGTGTGAGGAGGTAGGGCTCAAATTTGAAAAAAAATTGGAAAAGAACAATTGGGTTGCGGTAAAATACGTAATTTAGATAGTTATGAAAATTGATTCTATGAGTACCAAAGAAAAAGTCTCGGAGGAATTACTTTTGGATGAAGAGACTGCTAATCAGAATGAAATAGTTCTATTTAATGATGATGTCAATACTTTTGATCATGTTATTGAAACCTTGATCAGAGTTTGCGATCATGCGCCAGAACAGGCAGAACAATGCGCTTTAATTGTTCATTACAACGGTAAATGTACCGTTAAAACTGGGGATTATAAGGAGTTGGAGCCAAGATGCACCCTGCTTTTACAGGCAGGATTAAGTGCAGAAATCGTATAGCGCTCTTATTTTACAGGTTTAATCTTCCTTCACTACCCATGCCATAAGGTCTTATTAAATAACTTTATAAAAGGATGATTGCTAAGCAGTTTCCATGATCAGGAAGTTGTAAATGTAAACGTTTACTGTCCTAGGCAATGTTAGCTCCCCATAATTCCATTCGCTAAACTCTTATAGAGCATCCTATGCATCCACCTAATTATGGGGTGCACTGCCAATAGTGTTGGAGGGGATAAAATGGTCTTATATGAAAGAAGACTTCATCCTATAGTAAAGACGGGGTATTACAGTAATGCATTCTCCAAGAGGATACTTTTCACCTCGTGCAAATAAGACCTTCCTATAGTATACCTAATCCCGCCAATCTCAATGCTATTGCCCTCTATGGCATCCACTTTATCAACAGCAATGGTGTAAGACCTGTGAATTCTTAAAAACTTGTCCTCGGGAAGCTCTTCCGTAAAGCTGGTAAGTGTGCTATGGACAATAAAATTATTGGTTTTGGTGCGTATTCGGATATAGTCCTTTAAGCTCTCAATTACCGTAATCTCGTCTAGATATACCTTCTGCATTTTCTTCTTATCTACCTTTACGAAAATACTGGGATTTTCTCCAGGCATAGGGTGCTTAGGGTGCTTGGTCCCTTCCTTAAGTTTAATGATCCTATTCACTGTTTTTAGAAAGCGGGGAAAAGGAATGGGTTTCATTAAATAGTCTATCGCCTCTAATTCAAAACTTTTTAAGGCATATTCTTCGTGAGCGGAGGTGATAACCACCATGGCGTCAGTATTTAGGGTGTTAAGAAATTCCAAGCCGCTCATAATGGGCATGTTGATGTCTAGGAAAACAATATCTACCTCATTTTTCTGAAAAAATGAGGAGGCATCAATAGCATTGGTAAAAGTGGCCTTCAATTGTAATTCCTTAATTTGGGCCACGTAGTTCTTGATTATTTTAACCGCTAGTGGCTCATCATCAATTATTGCTACTGTATAACTCATTGTACCTTTAATTTTAGAATTACATTAAACGTTTTGTCTTTTTCAAATATGGATAGATGGTAATCTTCAGGGGCATACCCTAGTTCCAATCTTTTTTTTACATTCTCCAGGCCAATTCCACCTTCCTTGGTTAACGGAATAAGGTTTGTTTTATTTTCTGGGATGGTATTGATTGCTTTAAAGTATAAAAACGATTCTTCTATAACAATATCGATTGTGATGTCCATCTCGCCTATATTTTTATTGGCCCCGTGTTTAAAACAGTTTTCTACAAGGGGGATCAATAGCATGGGGGCGATGGTTTTGTTGGTTGGATCTCCCGAAATATTAAAATTGATTCGCAGGGACTCATCAAACCGTATCCGTTCTAAGTCTACATAATTTTCAATACAATTTAATTCCTTGCCAAGTTCTTGATGATTTTTTTTGGTTCCGTAGAGCAAATAGCGCATCAGTTCGGATAGTTTTATAATTATCTGTGGAGCTCGGTCCGATTTTTCCAAGCTGAGTGCATAGATGTTATTTAGGGTGTTAAAGAAAAAATGCGGGGAAACCTGTGATTTCAGGAACTTTAGTTCCGTGGTAAGCTGCCTTTTTTCCAACTCATGAAGTTTGTTGCTTTCATTAAGCCAATCTATGGTAACTTTAATGGCCGTGACAAAGGCAATCACATAAAGCTCCCCTAACATGGTGGTAATTGCATAGTTGAGGGTAAGACCAGTGGCATTTTCAGGTCCTTCTGGCCATACATCAGTGCTTACTAAATAGTAGGTTAGGTTATATTTCACCAAAAGCATTACAAAGAGAGAACTCAATATCAATAAGGTGAATTTTACGTACTTTTTGGTGTAGACAAATTTGGGCATTAAGTAGTACACGTTAAAATACGCCAAGGCCATATGAATGGGAAATCCTAATAGGTTGGTTTTAAGGGAATATTCAAAATCGTTGTGCAAGCTGGTCCAACGCAGGGTGTTAAAAACAAAATAAACCAGCCAGAACACTAGGTGGTGTTTGTAATTAATACGATAATCCCTAGATGTATTGTGATTAAGCAATTGGTCTATCCCATCATTTAATGGCATATGCTATAACGGTTGGTTATTCCTTATAAGGACGTAGTGCCTCATTGGATGGTTGTTGGTCTAATTTTGTTTTGGTCGGTATAAAAATGTCAAATATTTGAAATCGATCTGGGTTATTGGTTTAAATTTGCTTTCCTCAGGGTCGAAACCTTAATAATCACGAAATTTAGCAAAAAAATAGGAACACTGGCCTTTTTTAGTGAAATCTCATTGAGGAGACCTTGATGTAAAGTGAATAATATCTAATTGAAGTAACTTGTAAGTACGTGTTTAAAATTTTATAAAATGTTTAATTTGATGAAGTACAAAGGAAGGTTTGGGATGATAGCCCTAGTTGCGCTGTTGGCGTCTTTGGGGGTAAAAGCCCAAGATACTCCCAGAAGCTATATTGCCCATAAGACCAATGAAGCCATAGTGGTAGATGGAAAGATGGATGAAAATTCCTGGAGAATGGCCCCTTGGTCGGAAGACTATATAGATATTGAAGGCCAACTTACTCCCACCTATAGAACCAGAATGAAGATGCTATGGGATGAGGACTATCTTTACGTGCTGGCAGAAATGGAAGAACCTCATATTTGGGCGACCCTAAAACAACGTGATACCGTTATTTTTTACAATAACGATTTTGAAATCTTTATAGATGCCGAAGGGGATACCCATAATTACTATGAATTTGAAATGAACGCTCACAATACGGTATGGGATCTATTCCTTACCAAACCATACCGGAACAACGGTAAGGTAATAGATAGTTGGGATATACAAGGAGTGAAGTCGGCCGTGGATATTAGGGGTACACTTAATAATTCCTCCGACACGGATGAGGGGTGGACGGTAGAAATAGCGCTTCCCTGGAAAGTGATTACCGAGGCTTCCAAAGATGGCAGGGTGCCGGAAAACGATTTTTGGCGACTTAATTTTTCAAGGGTAAACTGGGATTTTGATCTAACGGAGGGGCGGTATTCCCGAAAAAAGGATGAAAAAGGAAATTACCTCCCAGAATACAATTGGGTATGGTCTCCTCAAGGTGTTATAAATATGCACGAACCCGAACATTGGGGGTATGTATATTTCTCATCGGAGCCAGTAGGTGCTGAGGTTCAATTTTCCATTCCCCAGGACGATCATATTAAATGGTATCTGTATTCACTCTACAGGGGGGTACTGCATAAGGAAAAAGATGCCGAGAAGAAAGTTGGGAAGCCTAAGGAGATCTTGGGCGCTGTGATACGGCCAACCATAGAAAAACATCAATCTGGCTATAATATTTGGGTTAAGAGCCCTTTTAGCGGAAATGTCCTATTGATAAAGGAAGATGGACAGTTTATAAGTTTAAATAATAATTAATTAAAAGTAACTAGTTAATAGGTTTAGTATGAAGAGAATAGTGGGGAAATGGTTGGGAGTAACGATGCTTGTAGCATTAATAGGCTGTGGAGGACAATCTCAGAAGCAGTTTGCGGAAAACGATATCAATATTATTCCCAAGCCAGATAAAGTGGAGTTAATGGCAGGGGCGTTTGTATTTAATGAGGATACCAGGTTTGTAGTCCCTGAGAAATACGCTGAGGTGACGGATGTCTTACTCAATAAATTTGAAGCAGCAGCGGGATGGCAATTGGAGGTGGTAGATGCCGCCCCCTCTAAAAACTATGTGAAGTTGGTCCTAGATCCAGCAATGGGAGAGGAGGCCTATACGCTGAAAGTTACTGAAGAAAATGTACTGGTGACCGCTAAGGGGTATTCCGGATTTTTATATGGGTTGGAATCTGTTAGGCAATTGCTTCCGGTAAGCATAGAAAGTGATACCCAGGTAACAAATGGCGATTGGGTTATTCCTGCTGTAGAGATTAAGGATAGTCCGCGATTTAAATGGCGTGGATTTATGATGGATGTATCCCGTCATTTCTTTGAAAAGGAATATGTTTTGGCAACTATAGACCAATTGGCATTGTTGAAAATGAATACCCTACACCTGCATTTGGTGGACGACCAAGGGTGGAGGATTGAAATTAAAAAATACCCAAAACTTACGGAGGTAGGTGGCTTTAGGGTAGATCAGGAAGATAAGCATTGGGATGCCAGACGAACCCCAGAACTAGGGGAGGAGGCCACCTATGGCGGATATTATACCCAGGAAGATATAAAGGAAATTGTAGCCTATGCCACTAGCAGGGGGATTAATGTGGTGCCAGAGATAGAAATGCCTGCTCATGTGATGAGTGCTATAGCAGCATATCCGGAGCTTTCCTGTTTCCAAAATCCTATTATGGTGCCTTCGGGCGGAGTTTGGCCTATTACAGAAATTTATTGTGCAGGGAAAGAGTCTACCTTCGAGTTTTTAGAAAATGTATTGATAGAAGTAATGGAGCTGTTCCCGTCGCCCTATATTCACGTAGGAGGAGATGAGGCTACCAAGACCAATTGGGAAATTTGTCCCGATTGTAAAAGAAGGGTAAAAGAGGAAGGATTGGCTAACGTAGAGGAGCTGCAAAGCTACTTTATTAGAAGGATGGAACAATTTATAAGTTCTAAGGGTCGTACCTTAATCGGTTGGGACGAAATATTGGAAGGTGGACTGGCACCGGGAGCAACGGTAATGAGCTGGCGTGGATTTGAAGGGGGCTTAAAAGCCTCTGAAGAAGGGCACGATGTAGTGATGTCTCCAACCTCACATTCTTACTTCGATTATTATCAGGGGAATCAAGATGTAGAGCCTATGGCATGGGGCGGATTTACCCCATTGAGCAAGGTGTACGAATTTGACCCAGTGGTGGAAGGAATGTCTCCAGAGCAGGAAAAACATGTACTAGGGGGTCAAGCAAATTTATGGTCAGAGTTTGTACCTACTGAAGCACAATCACAATATATGACCTATCCGCGTTTGGCGGCATTGGCAGAGGCTGTATGGAGTAAGAAGGAAAACAAAAGTTGGGCCGACTTCTCAAATAGGGTTCAGGCGATGTTTAAAAGGTACGAGGTGATGGGAATTAATTACGCTAAAAGTGCCTTTCAAGTAACTACGGATGTAACCGTGGATTCAGAAACGGGTACGCTTTCCATTGCTTTGAAAAATGAGTTTCCAAATTCGGATATTCGATATTCATTAGATGGCAGCGATATTGATGGTGATTCTCAGCAATATGAAAGTCCCATAGTCTTGGATAAGACTACCCAGGTAAAAGCGCAGGTATTTAAGGATGGAGAGCCCGTGGGTGCCCAATTGGAGAAAACCATCAATTTCCACAAGGCCGCGGGGAAACCAGTGACCTATTTAAATAAATACCACGATAGCTATCAAGGAGCTAAGGATGTTGGGATGGTAAATGTGGTAAGAGGTTCCAAAAACTTTCACGATGGTCAATGGCAAGGATGGCTGGGAGATGATATGGAGTTGATTATCGACATGGAAGAGCCCACGGAAATTGAACGGGTTACTGTGGGAGCTTTGGAGAATCAGGGCTCTGGTATTTATTTTCCAGTGGAAGTGGAAGTTTTGCTGTCCAATGATGGTAAGTCCTTTGATAGGGCTGGTGTCTTGGAAAGAGACTATGCCGCAAATACGAAATCTGAATTAAAGGATTTTATCATCGATCTTACAAAGCAATCTGCTAGATATATCAAGGTAAAAGCTATCAATTTGGGAACGCCCCCTACTGGTGGTGGATCTTGGTTGTTTATAGATGAGATTATCGTAGAGTAAAAGTTTTTGAGAGGTATACTTTGTATCTCTCATTTAACTGATTCGCCTAAAATAAGCCGATATAAAATTCGGCTTGTTTTAGGCGTTTCTATTTTATAGAAATACGTTGCCAGAAGATTACCTTGTGAGGGTGGTTGCAATCCAAGCCAGGGGTAGCTAAAGGGCTGTTGTCAAAACAAAATATAGCCTCAGCGTTGATTTTTGGGAAAAGGATCGATGGCTCTCCATAACGTTAAAAATTTAACAGATTTAACGGCTCTTATTTCAATAATATTCTTCAATATATCACAGTTCTTTTACCAATTTCGGACAAAGAGGATCCTTAATTTCTGAAAATAGGGGCTGTTTTGCGTTATAAAATATGGACCCTCTGAGATTCATTGGCAAAAATGAAGCACTCGGAGGGAAGGTTGCTGCTAAGTTTAATGGCGGGTTGCAAATTCCCAAATAAAGCCTTTTAAATAATAAATATGATAATTTAAAATAGAGTAAAATTAGTATTTGATAAATCATGAATTGTAGCTATGTTTGGCGCGGTGTTAAAGAACTCTAAAAGGAAATAACTGCATGAGTACTTTTCACCCCTTAAACGATATGATTTTGACTTTGTGGATGGATTTTCAGCTCATTTTTACTAGCAAACAGTTGCGATAACTTGTCCTTTGGCAAGTAGGCTTCGTTGTTGGTCGAAATAGTTTTCTCCTTTGTCTAATAAGGTCAAATTTTATCAAATAATTAACAACTCTAATTAACTAATTTAAAATTCAGAAGTATGAGTAAGAAATTGCATTACTTTTTACTGCTTTTCGCATCTCTCTGTATACAGGGAATGGTAGCGCAGGGCAATCCGGTTACTGGAACTGTAACCGATGATTTGGGCTCCCCGCTCCCTGGGGTGAATGTGGT
>NZ_VVIN01000035.1:0-39951 GCF_008711145.1 Arenibacter lacus | reverse complement strand
CCAGTTTTTAAACTGATTGATTCTGGAAGTTATTTTTCCATTACTTCCTTCAAGTTTCTCAGACCTTCTTCAAAATCTTTTCCAATCATTTTATCCATACTCATAAAAAGCATCATAATGGACATGGGGAATTTATTATTTCCTTTAAAACCCCAAACAACCTCTGTCTGGTCTGCACTTTTATCAGCAACGGCAATGTATGAAGCAGATGTAGATTTAAAGGGCTTTAAGAACCGAAGCTCGCCTTCTACTCGCTCACCTTCTACTATCCTTGTAATTTCTTGCTCCCCTTCCCCTACTTCTTTATTCCCATTCCAGTAGCTCACAGCACCTACTTCTCCATCTGTACCAGTAAACTTTTTTTCCATATTGGGATCTCTTCTTTCCCAAGGCGACCATTCTTGTTGCTTTTTAAGGTATTTTATATATTCAAAAACTTCCTTTTTGGGTTTATTGATTAAAATAGACCTGGATACGTCATAGGTTTTTGGAGCTAGAATGGCTAAAATGGCAATCAACACAATGATTCCCAATACGATATAAATAAATATTGACATAATAATGGTTTAATGGTTCTATCAAATATACCAATTTTAACGATTGGTTTCGTAATAGCGTTTTAGAACGTCCTCTATGCTTCGAACCGACTTCTTCGTCCAATCTAGCCGTTTCTCTAACTTTTCCTCCTCGGTAAGCTGCCATTTTATATCGGATTTCTTTAAAAGCGTGGTAAGTTGGTGCATTATAATGGCTGCAGACACAGAAATATTGAGACTTTCGGTAAAGCCAACCATGGGTATGGTAAGATAGGCATCTGCACTTTCCATAACCTCTTCACTTAGCCCGTCTCGTTCGGTTCCAAAAAACAAGGCCGTTTTCCCTTCAAACTCAAAGTCGGGCAACAACACCCCATTCTCATGGGGGGTAGTGGCTACAATACGATAGCCCTGCTGTTTAAGAGCAGTAATACAGTCTGTAGTATTATTGTATCTTTTGGCATCTACCCATTGCTGCGCGCCCATAGAAATACTTTTGTCCAGTCTTTTCCCAAACTTACTTTCAATGAGGTGGGCTTCCTGAACCCCAAAAATGTCACAACTTCTGATAACAGCACTCATATTGTGCATCTGGTACACATCCTCTGCAGCAACTGTAAGGTACTTGGTACGTTCTTCCAATATATCCAAAAATCGCTGTTTCCTCTTTGGTGTAATAAACCCCTCTAAATACGCTAGCAATTGGCTGTCGCTCATACCCTACTTATTGATGTTAAAGAAAAAACTTAATTTTACAAATATAGATTGTTTTACATGAAAAATATAGTTGTTTTATCAGGCGCCGGCATCAGTGCAGAAAGCGGCATCAAAACTTTCAGGGATGAAGACGGGTTATGGGAAGGTCATGATGTAATGGAGGTTGCCACACCTCAAGGGTTTGCAAGAAATCCTGAGTTGGTGCTCAACTTTTATAACCAGCGTAGGAGGCAGTTACTAGAAGTAAGCCCCAATAAAGCGCATCTTTCCTTGGCAAAATTAGAGTCGTCCTACTACGTACAGATCATCACCCAAAATGTAGACGACCTACATGAACGGGCTGGGAGCTCACAAGTGATACATTTACACGGAGAACTACTAAAGGCAAGAAGTAGCCAAAATCCAGCGCATATCATAGATTGGGAAACCGATTTAAATTTGGGCGACCTTTGTCCGGCTGGCACTCAGTTACGCCCCCATATAGTATGGTTTGGCGAAGCTGTTCCTATGTTAGAGCAGGCTGCAGACATCACGGCACAAGCAGATAAATTGGTGATTATTGGCACTTCCATGCAGGTATACCCAGCAGCTAGCCTAGTGCACTACGCACCCAATAACATTCCTATCTACTTTATAGACCCCAAACCCAATATCAGGGAAGCAGACTTTAACAACCTTACCATATTGCCCCATAGCGCTACCAAGGGCATGGAATTGCTTAAGGAACAACTGTTAAACAAGTAGCGCTATAACGCACCTAGGATAAAAACAAGCATATTGTGGAGGTTCAAGAATTACGCATAGCATTAGAGAGGGTAGATCATTCCAAACGAAAAAGAATGGAAATGGCCACCACCCTTATTAATCATCCCACAAATATGGAAGCCCTTATGGAGATCGCTTTTCAGGTAAACCATCCGCTCTCCTGCAAGGCCAGTTGGGTGATGGAATATGTTGCTAAACAACGCTTAGACCTGCTACTCCCTTATATGGACAGGTTTATAAACAATTGCCCTGCGGTATACCATGAGTCGGCCTTAAGGCCCATCGCAAAAATTTGTGAATACCTCACTGAGTCATATTTTATAGCAAAAGACCCCGACACCCGGAAAGCTTTAACGGAAGCACATCTTTCGCAAATAACCACTAACTGTTTTGATTGGTTAATAGCGGAACATAAAGTTGCTACTAAAGCGTATGCAATGAGCTGCCTCCTATTATTGGGCCAAAAACACCCATGGATATGGCCAGAATTAAGATTGGTATTGGAACAAAACTATGCTCAAGGGAGTGCCGCATATAAAGCAAGGGCAAGAAAAATATTGGCTAAGATCCCGGTAGCAGATTCCCAGTAATATCCTTTGTTCCAAACCTCAACATTATTAAATGAACGCTTTTATACTCTTTAACTTATAGCTATCTTTGCGCTTTTCATAAAAACATCCAATTTCTTATAAAATGTCATTAAATAATTTAAACGCCATTTCGCCTATAGATGGCAGATATCGCAGCAGGACTGCATCCTTGGCACCCTATTTTTCGGAAGAAGCTCTTATAAAGTATAGGGTTCTGGTTGAAATTGAATATTTTATCGCGCTTTGCGAAATTCCTTTGCCGCAATTGTCGGACTTTGACACTTCCAAGTTCACGGCACTGCGGGAAATTTACAGCAACTTTACTACTGAAGATGCTACCGACATTAAAGAAATAGAAAAGGTTACCAACCACGATGTAAAAGCTGTTGAGTATTTTATTAAGAAGAAATTTGACGCCCTAGGCCTTCAGTCCTATAAAGAGTTTATCCATTTTGGACTCACCTCTCAGGATATTAATAATACCGCCATTCCTCTCTCCATTAAGGAAGCGATGGATCAGGTTTATATTCCCCATTATTTGGAGGTTTTGAACAAAATAGAGGAATTGGCCAAGGAATGGGAAGCAGTCCCCATGTTAGCAAGGACTCACGGACAGCCTGCATCCCCTACCCGTTTAGGCAAGGAAATGGATGTTTTTGCAGTTCGATTAAAAGAACAGTTTCGTTTATTGGAAGAGCTACCCCATGCAGCCAAATTTGGGGGTGCCACAGGAAACTTTAACGCGCACAAAGTTGCGTACCCCTCCATTGATTGGAAAGCCTTTGGACAACAATTTGTACAGGAAAAACTGGGATTACACCATTCCTTTCCCACTACACAAATTGAGCATTACGACCATATGGCAGGCTTGTTCGATTGCCTAAAACGCATCAACACCATTATCATTGATTTAGATAGGGATTTCTGGACCTACGTTTCCATGGATTATTTTAAGCAAAAAATAAAAGCTGGGGAAGTAGGATCATCGGCTATGCCACACAAGGTAAATCCGATCGACTTTGAGAACTCTGAAGGGAATTTGGGGATCGCCAATGCTATTTTTGAGCATTTATCGGCAAAATTACCTATATCCAGACTGCAGCGAGACCTAACGGACAGCACCGTTTTGAGAAATGTAGGCGTACCTTTTGGACACACCCTTATTGCTTTCCAAGCAACGCTAAAAGGAATGAACAAACTACTCCTAAACGCAGAACAGTTTGATAAGGACTTGGAGAATAACTGGGCGGTTGTTGCAGAGGCCATACAGACCATCCTTAGGCGTGAAGCGTATCCAGATCCGTACGAAGCCCTAAAAGGACTTACCAGGACCAATGAAAAAATCACCCAAGAATCTATTGCAAATTTCATAGACACCTTGGAGGTGAACGATACCATAAAAGAGGAGCTAAAACAAATCACTCCCCAAAATTATACCGGTATCTAGACAACAGAACAAACCATTTACACTTGCAGAATGCGTGATTCTGATTTAGCTTAATCATTTCGCTGCACTGTAAAACAACGGTTTTAATAGCAACTAAAAAACCCTGCTTAGGAAAATACCAAAGCAGGGTTTTTCTTTTAGTTGCTCCCAAGTTTTTTTTAAACGCCTTTTAAAAATTTACCCACTTGTTCCAGTCCTTCTCCCTGGTAGTCCGATTTCTCTAAAGCTTGAATAAACTGGATCATCATTGCCGGATTCATATTTTTCCCCAATACACGCACCAACACAAATCCCTTATCTTTACTGTCACCATAAATAACCACCTCATCTATGGCATCATCTTCACCTAAATAGTTGACCGTAGCTTTTCCATAGCTGGTATTCATCTTCATTAGTTCTGTGAACTTGCCATTTTTTAAAATTTCCCGTACATGGGCCCGCTCCTTTTGAAACTCGGCATCATTGGCGGCCGACTTTTTAAAGGCCAGAATATTAAGTTTTCGCAAGGAGGCTACGGCCGCTTGTTGCTCTTCAGTTAAATTGGCCTTGTCCAAATTTAGTAGACTTACAGGAAGATCTATCGCCATGAAATTGGGGTTTTCAGCATTATCTACGTAGTACTCCTGAAGGCTTTGGGAAGTAGCACAGGCTAGGAATACCATTAAAAGTAGGGCACTTCCCCTTGTTAAAACCTTTTTCATTTTTGTCTTTTTAAGTTAAATTCTATGAATCCATACTAGGCACAGGATAGGGATAACCATAACGAGATGGTCTCCTACCCTGTACTTTTTCTTTTATCTGTTTTTCCCAGCTTTGTTCAGCTCATTGGGCAGGTTCATTTTTTTGGTGAGCGAGCCAATCTTGTTTAGGTCTATATCCCCGGTAAGCGACAGCAATACCGTTTCTATCTTCCTATCATTGATCTCCATGTCCACATTTTTTATACCGGTCACAAACATCAGGAGTTCGCTAACATGGTCTTCATCCCTTCCGCTTTTTATATAAAACCTTACGTTGGCATCCTTGTCCTTTACCCGCATCAATTCTTGTAGCGATGCAGACTTTAGATACTTCTTCATAGTGGCTTCCATATCGGCAGAGACCGTCTTGTCCTCGGTAATGAACACCCTTAAATTCTTTAAGTTTTGGGCTATATCCATAAAATCCTGTGCCTCTTGGTCATCTACCTCCACATTGATCTTACTAAGCAGCCTAAACATACTTTCGTTTACCACTACGGCACTTACCTTGTCCACATCCTCGTATTTATCAAATATGGATTGGGAATGACCTACTAATGGAAGTACTGCCAATAATGCGATTATAATATGCTTTCTCATTTTTATCATTTTTATTTTTCGTTATAAATCTTTTCTTTTGTTGCCTCAAATTCCTTTAAGTAAGCCACCTTTTCTGTACCTCTTTCAAAGTTGGCAGCCACCAAACTAAGCGCCTTTTTGGTTTGCTGATACGCGTACTCAGCTTTTCGCTGTTCTTGCTGCTTACTGTACGCATTACCAAAATATATACCAAAGATTAAAACTACGACCGCCGCTACGGAAGCCCATTCCAAATACTTTTTTCTAGGTTTTAATGGGACCTGCTTGGTGTACCGCTCTTCTTTGGCTTCGGAAAAATACTGGAACATAGGTGCATATGGTTTTAGATGCACGGGAATGTTCCCACTTGCAAAGAAATCCCGTAGGGTTTCTTCTTCGGCCACCGTAGTGGTAGCCTCAAAATATCTCTCCAATAACTTTTCTATTCTATCCAATTCCATAATTGTGTTTTTGTACCAATTTCTCCCTAACTGTTTTCCTTGCCCTGGACAAAGCCACCCTAATTGCGGTAGGCTTCATATCCAATAAGAGGGCAATTTCGTCGAACTCATATTGTTCCACATCCCGCAATTGAAGCACTAATTTCTGCTGTTCAGGTAATTCCTCCATAATTTTTTCTACCCAGCTAAGACTGTCGCTAACCTCTACCTCCTCTTGCAGAGACGTCCTATTGTCCTCGTAATTGCTATGTACCAGTTTTAAGTTTCCAGCTTGTTTAGACTTTAAACGGTCCAAACAAAAATTCTTTGTCATCGTCATAGCATAGGCCTCCACATTGGTGTAATTGCCCATGGTCTTATTTTTAGTCCATAGCTTCAATAAAATTTCTTGTGTGGCATCTTCCGCTTCCTCCCTAGATACCAATATTCGTTTGGCAAGCCTAAATAGCTTATCCTTAAAAGGAAGCACCACATTTAAAAATTCAGTTTGCTGCATTAGGTTCGGTTGTTTTGTAATCCTCACGATTAGGCTTACAATGGGAAGACGACATACATCGACTTTTGTTACATTTTATTTTTAAATAAAACCAATGTTCGTAATTTACGCTCTTAATAAACCAAATCTGTCTTTTTTCCGTAGATATATAAAATTATTCCCAATCCAGGTATTTTTTTTAATGGAATGATTTTTGTTTACATGAATTTAGTAGAATTTTAATCTTTACCATGAAAAAATATCTAAGCGTAGTAGTACTCGGAATAAGCTTACTTTTTATCCAATGTTCAAAAGATGATGAAGTAGTACCTGTTCAAGAAGATCCCATAATAGATACAGAAGCCAAAGACACTGTAGATGTAACGGTTCAAAACTTTATGTGGCAGACCATGAACCTCTATTATTTTTGGCAGAGCGATGTTCCCAACCTAGGGGACGACCGATTTAAGACAGAAGCCGCATACCTGGAATTTCTTAAATCTGAACAGGATCCAGGGAAATTCTTTGATGAAAAATTACTTTTTTCCGAGGATCGCTTTAGTTTTTACTCCGAGGACTATAAAGAACTTACCAAAGCCTTTTCGGGCGTATCCAAAAGTAATGGTCTGGAATTTGGACTTAGTTTATTTGCCGATAGTGACGATGTTTTTGGCTATGTGCGATACGTAGTCCCCAATTCTAACGCTGCAGGAAAAGATATTAAGCGAGGGGATTTTTTTACAGGCGTAAATGGCACTCCCCTAAACTTGAATAATTATGTGGAATTGCTTTTTGGGGAGAATGACACCTATACCTTAGATATGGCAGAAATCTCTAACAACGTTATTACCAAAACTGGGCGGGAAGTTACTCTTACCAAAGAAGCAGACTTAACGGAAAACCCCGTTCACATCGCCAAAGTCTTGGAAGTGAATGGCCAAAAAATAGGCTATTTAATGTACAATAGTTTCACCAATGAGTTTGATGAGGATTTAAATGATGCTTTTGGCACCTTTAAAACTGCCGGGGTAACAGATTTAGTTTTGGATCTAAGGTATAACCCAGGGGGCTCCGTAAACTCCTCGGTACTTTTATCTAGTATGATCTATGGCCCCTATACAGACAAGGTATTTCTTAAAGCTAGATACAACCAGAAATTGCAGTCGGAATTTGAAGAGTCTAGCCTAACTACCTATTTTGCCGATAAGACCTCTATGAATAGTCCCCTCAACACCCTAGGTCTTAACAAGGTTTATGTTCTAGCTACCGGAAGTACAGCCTCTGCCAGTGAGTTGGTGATTAATGGCTTGGATCCTTATATCGATGTAGTCCATATTGGAACTACCACCACCGGAAAAAATGAATTTTCCGTCACCTTTGTTGATGACCTAGAAAATGGCAACGTTTACGACCCCAATAGAGAAAATCAAATAAATCCTGAAAATTCGTGGGCAATTCAGCCTCTTATCGGTAGAAATGAAAATTCAGCCGGATTTTCGGACTATACTGCAGGACTTGCGCCAGACATCGATTTAAGGGAAGACCTGTCTAACTTAGGCGTTTTGGGAGACTTGGAAGAGCCTCTATTGAAAAAAGCTATTTCGGAAATTACAGGAATATCCGCTAAAATGGATTTCACCGTACAATTACCGGTTCAACTGGTTACCAGCTCCAAAATGTTTACCAAGACTAAGGACAATATGTATATGGATATAAAAAACCCTTTACCATTAATCAAACAATAGCATAAAATTAAAGGTAGCGCTAACAGTTTTTTTTATTTAAATTGAACTTTGAGAAATTACATCACATTCAATTCTTTACTATGAAAAAATTTTTAGCGCTGCTAATACTACCCCTAATACTTTCTTGTACCGACTTAGATGACCATGCCTTTATCTACCCCAAGGATGTGGAAGTACAGCACTTTATGTGGCAGGGATTAAACCAATGGTATTTTTGGCAAGCCGATGCCCCCAATCTAGGAGATACTAGGTTTAGCTCCAATGAGAAGTACATTGACTATTTAGAGGAATACAGGGATCCTGCCGAGTTTTTCTACAAAACCTGCTATAAGCATCGGAATGTAGTAGGTGTTGAAAATGCAGTAGACCGATTTAGTTTTACAGGAGATGATTACCGAGTATTGGTAAACTCATTGCAGGGAATTACCAAAAGCAACGGGATGGAATTTGGATTGGCACGTTTCCAAGGAAGTACGGATCTTTTTGGATATGTGCGCTACATCATTCCCAACTCCAATGCCGCCTCCAAACCTATTTCCCGAGGAGAAATATTTACTAGGGTAGATGGCATAAAACTCACGGATGCAAATTACAGGGAGCTGCTGTTTGGAAATAAGGATACCTATACCCTGGGAATGGCCGATATTAATGACAAAGTACTTACAGAGAATGGCAAGGAAGTAACGCTCACCAAAGAGGAAGGCCTGGAAGAAAACCCCATCTTAGTTGCCAAAACTGTGGAAGTAAGCGGTACCAAGATTGCCTACCTTATGTACAACGGTTTTACCAGGGGATATAACGAGGAGCTAAACAACGCATTTGAAACGTTTAAGATGGAGGGAGCTACGGAGCTGGTGGTAGACCTTCGCTACAACCCCGGGGGATCGGTAAATAGCTCTAGACTGTTAGCCAGCATGATCTACGGCACCCATACCAACGAGCTCTATATTAGACAGCGATGGAACGATAAATTGCAATCCACTTTCAGTGAGGAACAGTTGGAAGATTATTTTGCTGCTAAAACCGATAAAGGGACTCCTATTAACACCTTAAACCTCAGTAAAGTATACATACTAGCTACTGGAAGCTCTGCCAGTGCCAGTGAACTGGTTATGAACGGACTTGCCCCTTATATAGATGTAATACATATAGGAGAAAAAACTAGGGGGAAGAATGAGTTTTCCATAACCATGGTAGACGATAGGGATAACGATTATATTTACAGTGGCAGTAGGGAAGATAAGATTAACCCTAACAACTCATGGGCCATGCAGCCTCTTATGGGGCGCAATGAGAATGCGAATGGATTCTCTGATTATACAGACGGATTAGCCCCAACTATTGAACTGAGCGAAGATGTTTCTGATATGGGGGAGCTGGGAGACCCCAATGAACCCTTATTTGCCAGGGCTATCCAAGAAATAACGGGTGCTACTGCGAAAAGGGATTTCACCGTAGTTTCACCAGTAGAAGTGGTATCTAACTCCAAACTATTTAGCCCTCTTAAAGACCATATGTATTTGGATAAGATAGAACACCTGCCACTACCACAATATTAATTGAAAGATGAAGGGCCCGATATTTCTGTATATCGGGCCCTTTTTTCTTATGCCTAAGTATGGTAATTGGGTATAATAAATACTACCTACCTCCTCTTACCTTCCGGAAGACTATAAGTTGATAGTAAGTCCTACTCTTAAATTTCTTCCTTTGGTTGTAAATCCTAATAGCTCCGTATACTCCTCATTTAGAAGATTACTTGCATTCAGGAAAAAGGTGAGTTTATTTTCTATTACTTGGTGCGAAATGTAAAAATCCAATAACCCATAGGTCTCCAATTCCACATCTGTAAAGGGGAAGGATCCAAAATCGGTATCGGTACGTGTGCCAGTTAAGGCGTAACTAACGTTAGCATGGGTACGCTGAGAAAAATCGTAACCTACATATGCATTCGCTTTTTGTTTAGGAAGTCTGATGGCATTATCGCCTTCTCTTTCGGTAAAGGTATAGTTAGCGCCAAGATTTAATTGAGTCATGGGAGTCCAACTAAGCTCTAACTCTACTCCTTTGGCATCGATGGTATTTTCAGCATTTAAATAACCAGTACTGCCATAATAAACGAAGTTCTTTTCTTTTCTATTAAAATAAAGCGCGCTGAATCTAAGGTCTTTGTCAACGGCATATTCAAATCCACCTTCAATAGTCCTATTCTCCTCTGGCTCCAACTCTGGATTGGCCCCAAAATTTCCGAATAATTGGTTTAAACTTGGGGTGATATAAGAGGTAGCATAAGACCCCATTAGCTTCACATAACCATTGGCATTATGAAAAGTAAAGGATGGGTTTACATTATAAACAAAGTGCGACCCATACTCGGAATGATTATTGGCACGTACCCCTGTGTTTAGGTTAAGCCCAAAACTGGATACATAAACCAGGTTAAGGTAGGGATCTATAATATCAAAATCCTGAACCGCCGCATATTTGGTCTCATCATGGATATAATTAAGACCTAAGATGGTATAGAGCTTATCGTTAAAACTGTATTTATTATACAAATCTACTACCGTATTCTTGCCGTTATAGATCGTGGGAAAGCCATCCTTAATATCTGAATCGTACTCACTGTAGCCCGAGTTAAGCACCAAGGATCCGTTATTGTACTTATATTCTGCCGATAATCCTGCTCTTTTCTGCTCACTTATATATTCGTAGGGAGCATCGAACATACCAAAGGCCTCATCATACTCTCCCCTGGTCTTGGTATGATTCCCAAAAACTCCTACATTAAATCTGTCTGAAAATGCATATCCCAATTTCACATTCGTACTATAGCTAGAAAAAATATCTTCCTCATTCTCGGGAGTGACCAATGCAGATAAGCCTTCGGAATAGCGATTGGAGAATCCAACATTATAGCTAAACTTATCCAAGGTACCGTTTATAGTGGCACTGTTGGCAAAATCACCTATATTATAATTTTGATCCTTTGCGGTTTGATTGGTACCAACGCTGGATTGAAAATTTCCGGCTATTTTATTTTCTGATGACTTTTTAGTCGTGATATTTATCACTGCAGTAGCCGCATTGGTACCGTAAAGGGTACTCGCTGCTCCTTTAATGATTTCTATAGATTCTATATTGGCCATAGAAAGCATTCTTAAATCATATTCCTGATTTACAGACGATGGGTCCGATACTCGCACTCCGTCTACCAATACCAATACCTGTCTACCTCTACCCCCACGGGCATAAACACCTAAAACCGTACCTTCCCTCCCATTGCTACCTGCTATGGCAAAACCGCTTTTAGAATTAATAATTTCGGCAACTGTTTTACCCTGACTTCTTTTTATTTCTTCTGCGGTAATCTTAACCACAGTTTTCCCGGAGTTCTCCCTTTTAAGTTCAAAACGGGAGTCGCTTACTACCACTTCGTCCAGATGCTGGATATCCGCTTCTTTTTCTTGTGCAACTACATTTGTGCAAGCCACTATTGCGGCAAGCATACCAATACATTTTTTGTTCATTTTCCTTTAATTCAATAAATGGGAGTGTGGAATGTCCGTATTCATTCGCAAACCTTTGTCCCGAAAGTTTAACATTGTTTTTTTGAATTTGGCAGGTCTCCTGACTTGCGTACTATCATGCACCTTCCCGCCTCTAGTTTAGGCAGTGGTATTCTGAAGAAATGACAGCCATCCGCATAATACGGACCAAGCTTACAGTTGCGGGAACAGCTTCGGACTTTCACCGAATTCCCTTTTAATCCATTCCTCTTGATACAAGAAGAGCTGGAACCGAAATTCGGCGCGAAACTACTACATTTTTTACTATTTACTCCCTAGTTAAGGGAGTTTCTTAAGTGTAGCTGAAATATTGCCGCAGCAAATTACGCTCTCCACGGATAGGGCCATGTTAGAGATAGCTTATAAGAAAACAGCTCCTTGCATTGTAGAAAGGTATAATTAGATCTCCTCCTAAGTGTACCAAAACACCTATTTCAAAAATGAACAAAAATCCAACAACCAGCGGCTATTTTAGCTTAGTCCTATCACTTTTTAATATCTTTAGGGTTTATGTAATCTACATCCAAAGATTATAAACGAATGTTGGATAAGGCTCGTCGTCAAAAAATTTAGTACTACTTTTGAACCCATAAATCAAAAAATTAGACTTTTGAAGAAGGTTATTTACTTGCTATTCGTACTAGCTATTTTTTCCTGTAAGCAGGAGAAAAAAGATGGCAACCCCAAAGCGGTATCTGCAAAGCCAATCCCCATAGCGCATGCAAAGGGCTTTACCATGGAAAAGCAATCCAATGGAATAACGGTCATTAAAATAACCTCTCCCTGGCCCAATTCGGAAGCGGCATTTACCTATGCACTGGTTCCAAAAGACTCCCTGGCAACAATTCATATTGACGAGGATGCCTACCACGCCATTGTCCCTGTTCCAGTAGAAAATATTGTAGTTACCTCTACCACCCACATTCCGGCCTTAGAAGCCTTGGAGCAATTGGACAAGCTAATAGGATTTCCTGACACACGATATATTTCTTCTAAAACAGCACGGGAATACATAGATGCTGGTAAGGTGAAAGATTTGGGGAAAAACGAGGCATTAAGCACGGAAATGGTGATTGCCTTAAATCCAGACCTAGTAATAGGCTTTGGTATAAATAATGAAAATAAGGCCTATGAAACCGTACAGCGGGCCGGCATCCCAGTAGTATACAACGGCGAGTGGACCGAAGAAACCCCCTTGGGGAAAGCAGAATGGATTAAGTTCTTTGCCCCTTTCTTTCAACAAGAGGCCAAGGCAGATAGCATCTTTGCCTCCATAGCCGATAACTACCATAACACAAAAAAGCTAGCACAACAGGCCAAATCAAAGCCAACGGTATTGAGTGGCGCACTGTATAAAGATATATGGTACCTCCCTGGTGGCAATAGCTGGGGCGCCAAATTTATGGAGGATGCCAATACCAACTACCTTTGGAAAGACACCAAGGAAACTGGCAGCCTCTCCTTAAGTTTAGAGAGCGTACTGGAGAAAGGGCGAGCAGCGGAATACTGGATAGCCCCCTCCCAGTTTATAAGCTATCAAGAGATGGAAGACAGTAACCGGCACTATACGCAATTCGCTGCCTATAAAAACAAAAAAATATACACCTATGCCAATACCAAAGGAGAAACGGGAGGAATGCTCTATTTTGAATTGGCCCCCAACAGGCCCGATTTGGTCCTCAAAGACCTAATTCACATCTTTCACCCAGAATTACTTCCAGAACACCAATCCGTATTCTTTAAACCCTTGGATTAAGTGCCACAATCTAAAACATACCGAATCTACTTTCTACTGTTATTAGTGGTCTTGCTGGCTTGTTTTCTGGTTAACATCAGTTTGGGGTCTGTCGCTATCCCCTTTAAGGAAGTGGTAAATGCCATTTTAGGAAAAGTTACGGAACGGGAATCTTGGGCATATATAATTTGGGACTACAGAGTACCTAAAGCACTGACCGCTATCCTAGTAGGTAGTGGCCTTGCCTTAAGTGGTTTGCTAATGCAAACCTTGTTCCGAAACCCATTGGCCGGACCCTTTGTGCTGGGTATAAGTTCTGGCGCCAGTTTGGGTGCAGCCATCCTCATAATGGGCGCCTCTTTATTTAGTGGACTATTTTCTTTTGGATTGGTAAACGATATTTCCTTGGCCCTAGCCTCCAGTATTGGGAGTTTTGTGGTTCTTTTGGCCGTCATGGTAGTAGCCTCTAGGGTTAAAGATACCATGGCATTGCTCATTATTGGACTTATGTTTGGCAGTCTCACCTCTGCTTTGGTAAGTGTTCTCTCTTACTTCACCACCGCAGAAAAATTACAGCAATATATCTATTGGTCCTTTGGGAGCCTTGGTAATCTTTCATGGCAACAATTACTATTACTTGCTATTATTACCGTCGTGGGCCTAGTCATTAGTATACTATCCATAAAACCCCTAAACTCCCTCTTATTGGGAGAGCATTATGCACGGAGTATGGGCGTAAACATAAAGCGATCTCGCTACGCTATAATTTTGGCCACTGGTCTACTCGCTGGTGGGGCTACCGCCTTTGCCGGTCCCATAGCATTTATTGGATTGGCCGTACCCCATTTAACGCGACAAATTTTTAACACTACCGATCATAGAGTATTACTGCCAGCAGTAATGATTTATGGGGCTATATTAATGTTGATATGCGACACCATAGCCCAATGGCCTAACTCTGCTAGCGTGTTGCCCATAAACGCCATTACCTCCATCATTGGGGCACCAGTGGTAATTTGGCTCTTGGTAAGGAAGCGAAAAATGGTATTTTAAGGGAGGGGCGAGTGTTTCTCCTAGGGCAGAATACCATAAAGTGCCTAGTTTAAAGTATTTTTGAAGTCTATTAATTAGCTTAGCATTAAAATTACATATCATCAGCAACTACGAGGGAAATAGCGCACTAACAAGTAGGGATCTAAAGATTGGATATACCTCCGGGAAACGGGAAAACGTGATCGCTACAAACATTAACTTTTCCTTGAAAAAAGGAGAGTTAGCAGCAATCATAGGGGTAAACGGAATAGGCAAATCTACTTTATTAAGGACCTTGGGGAAAGTACAACCCAAGCTCTCCGGGAACATCTTATTGAATAGCACGCCCTTGGAGAAACTTACCAGTCTGGCCCTCGCAACAGAAATAAGCGTAGTACTGACCGAGCCCATTGCCTCCAAAAACCTAACGGTAATGGAGTTGGTGAGTCTAGGGAGGCAACCCTACACCAACTGGATAGGAACTTTGAGTGACCAGGACAAGACAAAAATAAAAAGCGCCCTTAATTTGGTAGAGCTCACCTCCCTGCAATATAAGAAGTGCTATGAGCTTAGTGACGGACAATTACAAAAGGTAATGATTGCCAGGGCATTGGCACAAGACACCCCCGTTATATTAATGGATGAACCCACCTCTCATTTAGACCTGTACCACAAAGTCCAGATCTTAAAATTGTTGCAAGACATCGCTCACAAAACCCAAAAAACCATCCTATTTACCACCCATGAAATTGAAATAGCGATTCAGCTATGCGATAAGATGCTTATTTTGGAAAAAGGAAAAAGTGCCTTTGGTGAACCCTGTGACCTGATCCGAAACAAGAACTTTGAAAACCTATTCCCATCGGACACTATAACTTTTGATGGCAAAACCGGGGCTTTTAGGGTAAATAAGTAGTAAGGACTTTTCGCCTATCCCTTTATCGCTGCAAATTTTTTACTTTTATCTTGTTCCCCAGCGGGTATAAGCTAGTATCCGCATCCTTAGGATGTAAGATTAAAACGCCTAGGGAGTCGGGAAAATCTTTAAATTGATTCGCTCCCTATTCTAAACCCAATCCATTATCTTTACCTAAAAGATCAACTAACCATGAGTGAAATGCTTGCTGCCCTTTTGGTAGCCCTTCTATGTTTGGGAGCTGGCTATTTATTAGGGAACTACATACAAGGCCTTAAAACCAAATCTGATCAAAGTACGCTATTGGAGCGAGAACAACAATTGGGCATTACTATTGCCAATTTGGAAGAGCAATTGGTAAAAGCGAACGCGGAAAAAGAGGCGCTCCGAAATACTTGGGAAACCGAAAAAGAACAACTCCGAATAGAAAAGGAACACTTAGGGCACCAGCTTACCAGGTATCAGGCCGACATGGAACACCTGCAGCAAAAAAACAGGGAGCAAAAGGAAGAAGTAGCCAAACTACAAGCCACTTTCACCAAGGAATTTGAAAATCTGGCCAATAAGATCTTGGATGAAAAGAGCAGTAAATTTACTGAGCAGAACCGGGAAAACATCAAAAATATATTGTCTCCCTTACAGGAAAAGATCCAACTATTCGAAAAAAAAGTAGAGGACAGCCAGAAAGAAAGCGTAGGAATGCACTCGGCCTTAAAGGAACAGTTGGCCAATTTACAGACCCAAAACCTGAAAATTACCCAGGAGGCCATCAACCTAACCAAAGCCCTAAAAGGCGACAGTAAAATGCAAGGAAATTGGGGAGAATTGGTATTGGAACGCGTACTGGAAAAATCTGGCCTTGAAAAAGACCGGGAATACAGCGTACAACAAAGTTTTACTCGGGAAGATGGTACAAGGGTTCTACCAGATGTCATTATCCATCTCCCAGACGGCAAGAAAATGATTGTAGACTCTAAGGTATCCCTAACAGATTACGAACGCTATGTGAATGCAGAGGAGGAATTAAAGAGTAAATTCCTAGCAGACCATATCCAATCGCTCCGAAGACACGTAGATCAACTTTCCGCTAAAAAATACGAGGACCTTTATGAAATGGACAGTCCAGATTTTGTTTTGATGTTTGTTCCGATAGAGCCTGCCTTTGCGCTTGCTATCAATCAAGACAACTCCTTATACAGTAAAGCCTTTGAAAAGAATATCATTATTGTGACCCCTGCTACCCTTTTGGCCACGCTTCGCACCATAGACACCATGTGGAACAACGAAAAGCAACAACGCAATGCCATAGAAATAGCTAGGCAAGCCGGCGCCCTATACGATAAATTTGAAGGCTTTGTGGGCGATTTAACCAAGGTGGGCAAGAAAATGGACGAGGCTAAAACCGAGTATCAGGGGGCCATGAAAAAATTGGTGGAAGGACGGGGAAATATAGTGATCAGTATTGAAAAACTGAAGAAAATGGGGGCTAGGGCAAAAAAATCTATCCCCGAATCCTTATTGGACAATGCCTTGGAACAGGAAGGGGAACTAGATAATACAGATGGGGTACTCCCACTGCGCGAACACTAAAATTTAAAAGGATGAAAAAAATACTTGGCCTTACCGTTCTATCCATTATTGTGCTGTTCACGGCCTACTTCCTGTTTATTTATTACGTTCCCTACTCTACGGGAATCCGTTCTGGCGAGCTAATAAAAATTAGCCATAAGGGGGTTCTCATCAAAACCTGGGAAGGCGAAATCAGTCAAGGTATTTCCGGAGCACAAATATTCACCTTCTCGGTTACGGATCGGGATGCCATAGAAAAGCTAAAAGAGTACCAAGGTTCCTATGTACGATTAAGTTATATAGAGCGCTACCAAACCATTTTTTGGCTTGGAGACACCAAATATTTTATCACTGAGGTAAGCAAGGAAACCTCTCCACATTAAATTATTTTATACTACCCAAACCCCCTATAATCTATAGCATGGTATGGGTAACCTTAACTACTAGTTTCATGCAAAAATTTAAATCTGCCAAACATTCACAACTATCCATAACCCAATTAATGCTTCCCTCGCATTCCAATTTCGGGGGCAAGGTACATGGGGGACACATCCTTAATCTTATGGATCAAATTGCTTTTGCCTGCGCCTCCAAGCACTCTAACAGCTATTGTGTTACCGCCTCGGTAAATAAGGTAGACTTCTTAGGCCCTATTGAGGTGGGCGAGTTGGTGACCTTAAAAGCCTCTATCAATTACACCGGGCGTACCTCTATGGTAGTAGGTGTGCGGGTAGAATCGGAAAATATACGAACTGGGAAAAAGCTGCATTGCAACTCTTCCTATTTCACTATGGTAGCCAAGGATACCGATGGTAATAATTTACCGGTGCCAGGGTTGATCATTGAAGACGAACAGGGAGTAAGGCGTTTTGCCCGAAGTCTGGTACGCAAAAAACAAGCCATGTCCAGATCTACCAAATTTGATGAAACCCAGTTTAAGCTGCAGGACTATTTAAAGAAACTAGACCAGGAGAACGTGAAGTTAAAATTGAAATAAAACAATATTGCCGCATAAACCATTACTGGCATATGCGGCAATTTCCGTTAAACCTACTATGGAATCTTATTGGATTCCGGCTGCGGCATCTTGATCCATAAACCAAATTAGGTTATTGGAAGTAGGTGCCACCAAGGAAGCTGGATACGCCTTGTACCCATCTTCTTTTCCGATGATGGTTTTTACTTTTTCGGCCTTGTTTTCCCCAGTAACCAAAAATGCCACCGTCTTGGCATTGTTTATTATTTTTCCAGTAATGGTAATTCTTCGTTGACCTGAATCTGGGTGGATTGCAACCTCACAATTCTCCTTAGATTCCCATAATTCTATTTCATGTGGAAAAATGGAAGCAGTATGTCCGTCATCGCCCATACCCAATATCACTAAATCAAATTGGGGAATACCATTCGCCTTAGGCAACTGATCCTCCAATACGTTCCCATATCGGACCGCTTCTGTTTGCGGATCTGCCTCTCCCAATACGCGATGGATATTTCCTTCTGGAATATCTATCTTGGAAAGCAGGTGATCTACCGTCATTTTATAGTTACTCTCGGCGTCTGTTGGATCAACACAACGCTCATCGCCCCAATACAAATGTACTTTGGACCAATCTGTATCCTTTGCATTTTCAGACATATAATCGAACACCCCTTTTGGCGTACTACCCCCTGAAAGGGCAATATGCATCACTGTGTTGTTCTTAATCTGTTCTTCCAAATACTCGGAAAATCTCTTAGCAACCTCCGTCTTGGACGGGTCTACATTAGTTTTCATTATATATTACTTTTATAAATAGCTAATAGCCCCCTAATATTAGGGAGCTATATATTAATTTTAAGCTATGGGACCTAATCCCACTATTCTTCAATGCCTACTTCTATTTTAGAACGCAAAAGCCAGGATCGTCTGCCAAGCTTTCACCGGGATTTCGCCATCTAAGTTCTCCCTCTAGCAGATCGTCCGAGTTTTTGGGTCCCCATGTACCTGCAGAGTACCCATAGATATTGACATCGCTGCCATTTTCCCAGTAATCCAAAATAGGATCTACAAAGTCCCATGCCGCTTCCACCTCATCGGCACGTGCATATAGGGTGGCATCTCCTTGCATCGCATCCAATAATAGACGCTCATAGGCTTCCATCACGTTGTTTTCCTCCAATCCAGAGTAGTAAAAGTCTAAATTGGCGCGCTCTACCTTAAAGCCTTGTCCGGGAACTTTCACCCCAAACTTTATCAATATTCCCTCATCGGGCTGAATACGGATAATTAGCTGATTGTCCTTGCTATGCAAGTCAGAATTTTTAAATACCTGGTGGTGGGGCGACTTAAAATGGACTACTACCTCGGTAACCTTGGTAGGCATTCTCTTTGCCGTTCGCACATAAAAGGGAACGTCTTTCCATCTCCAGTTATCCACATAAAACTTCACGGCCGCATAGGTTTCGGTTTTGGAATTGGGGTCTACCCCCTCTTCTTCCCGGTATCCCTTAACCTTCTCCCCATTAATAACCGAAGAAAGATATTGGCCTCTAACCGTATTTTTAAAGAGCGTTTCTTCGTCACGCATCACACGGATAGATTTTAGGGCCTTTACCTTTTCGTTCCTAATTTCCAAGGCACTAGCATCTATAGGAGGCTCCATTACAATCAGGGAGACAATTTGCATCAGGTGGTTTTGGAACATATCGCGAAGCGCACCCGACTTATCATAATACCCTCCTCTTTTTTCTACTCCGCCACTTTCGGCATTGGTAATCTCTATATGATTGATATAGTTCCTATTCCAAAGCGGCTCAAAAATACTGTTAGAGAAACGGGTTACCAATAAATTCTGTACGGTTTCTTTTCCCAAATAATGATCTATCCTATAGATCTGGGATTCCTTAAAGTATTTTTGAAGTCCCTTATTTAATTTCTTAGCAGTCTCTAAACTGTAACCAAAAGGTTTTTCTACAATAATTCGCTTCCAACCATTGCTTTCATTATTCAGTTGCTGCTCCGAAAGGTTTTTGGCAATTACCTCGTATAAACTTGGCGGGGTAGACAAATAGAAAATATAATTCCCGCCAATGCTATACTTGGAATTCAAATCGGAAATCCTAGTGGCCAACTTACTGTATTCACGGCTATAGTCGTCCCCTAAATCTTCATAAAAGAATTTATCTGAAAAATCGTTAATCTCCTCCTCGGTAGCATCTTTCAACATATCCGAAAGGTGGGGACTTTCCAAAACTACCCTCTTTCTAAATTCGCCATCGGTTAAATTACTCCTACTAACCCCCAATACCACAAAGTTTTCTGGAAGCTGATTCGCCTTATATAACTTATATAAAGAAGGGACTAATTTTCTTGCCGTTAGGTCACCAGAGGCTCCAAAAATAACAAGCATTTGATTTGCTGTTTTGTTCATCTTATAAATATTGGAATATTAGTTCTTTTTGTTGGATTTTATAACAATGGATTAAAAAACCCATAAAATCACTACTTTTGAACTTTATTTTAGGCTGCGAAGATAAAACTTATTTAGCTTATACATTTTATAAACACGAACTCTTAACAAAAGTTACATTATTTTGTTAGGTTTTTTTAATAAACAAACATGGGAAATACATACGATTTTGGATTGATCGGACTAGGTGTTATGGGAAGGAACTTTATACTGAACGTAGCCGATAACAACTACTCTGCAATGGGTTACGACCTGGATAAGGAAAAAGCGGACGCTCTTATCGCTGAAGGGGAAGACACTAAGAAAGTAAATGCCACATCGGACATAAAGGAATTTGTAAACTCCCTAAGCACCCCCAGAAAAATTATGCTTTTGGTACCCGCTGGTAAAATAGTAGATTCTGTTATTGAGAGTTTATTGCCGCATTTGGATAAGAACGATTTAATTATTGATGGAGGGAATTCATTTTTCACCGATACAGACCGCAGGGAAGCTTATTTAAAAGAAAAAGGCATCCACTTTTTTGGATCAGGTGTATCTGGTGGTGCCAAAGGAGCCAGACGCGGACCCAGCATTATGCCAGGAGGAAACAAAGAGGCTTACAAAGAGGTACAGCCTATATTTGAAGCAGTATCCGCAAAATTTAAAGGGGAGCCTTGTGTAGCCTACCTGGGACCAAAATCGGCAGGTAACTACGTAAAAATGGTCCATAACGGAATAGAGTACGGCCTAATGCAGCTAACCTCCGAAATCTACGATATCCTGAAAAAAGCTGGAAACTTTAGTTACGAAGAACTCCACACCCTATTTGACAGTTGGAACAAAGGCAGGTTGCAATCCTTCCTTATTGAAATATCTGCAGAAATCTTTGAAAAAGATGACGACAAGGGCAATGGTAAATTAGTGGAGAAAATATTGGATAAGGCCAAGCAAAAAGGAACCGGTAAATGGACCTCCCAGAATGCGATGGACTTAGGGATTCCAATTCCTAGTATAGACATTTCCGTGAGCATGCGTCAGATTTCCGCCTTAAAGGACGAACGAGTTAAGGCCGATGAGCTTTACAACAGACCGAAAATTGCGGCCATGGACAAAGACGAATTGGCAAAATGGGCTGAAGAAGCACTTTACTTTGCCTTTATCACTACCTATGCCCAAGGACTTCACCAGTTATCCGATGCCTCTGTGGAATATGGATATGAATTGGACCTCTCTGTTATTGCTAAAATTTGGAGAGCCGGATGTATTATTCGCGCCGGATTATTGGAGGATATATCCAATGCCTATACGGAGGATAAAGAATTGAAAAATCTATTGCTATCGCCCAATTTTGTCCCTAAAGTACAAGCGACCGTAGGGGCAGCAAGGAATTTAGTAGCTTATGGAGCCAAAAATGGAATACCCCTACCAGGCCTATCCAATTCTTTAACTTATTTTGACGTTTATACTTCTGGAAGATTGCCCTTAAACCTAATTCAGGCGCAGCGAGACCATTTTGGATCGCACACCTATGAGCGTACGGATATGGAAGGTATTTTCCACACAGAATGGGAATAATATAAACCTATAAAAAGGTAGTTTTAAAACTCCCTCCTTGTATGGCAGCTAAAACCGTTGCCAGGAAGGAGGGAGTTTGTTTTTATAAGAATAGCTTGTTTGGGTTGAATCCTATGAACGCACCACTCCCCCATTAATCTACCCGCCTAAAGCCCGGATTACCACAGCTTACTCCCAAAACTACATAGATTACCAGAAGAAGGCCATACCCGCCTAACGGAGCTTATCAGCATATTAAATCCAGCTGAAATATTTATAAAAAAGCAGCCAAAAGAATAAGCTCACCTACCCTGGCTTACTGAAGTTTTGAGATCATTTTACGCAAAGTAGCACCCCCTAATCCAGTTGTATTTATTTTAGTGTAAATTTACTATCTAAAATATTGATGTTATGAACCCATCGGCCTCTGGTTGGATAGATAAATTTGGACATCTAGTTAAGAATGAGGATCAGTATTGCAACTCCTTTGAAACCCTATACGCCCAATTAAAGAAAACAGGTTTCGTATATGGTATAAACTTAAACGTTCCCTCTTTTATAGAAATAGAACACAGGCTTTCTGAAGATGAAATGGCAAAAATAAACCTATTGACCGGTTTATATTACACCTATAAATTTACCACTGGGAATACTGACTTTAAAGATTTTGTTAAGCGCTTACTTAGGTTTTACAAAGGCTTGGACATTGCTAAGATATCCTTCATAAATAAACTATTGATTGGCAGAAAAACCTCTGCCAAACTAGAATCGCTCATCAACTCCAGGATCTATTTGGAGGATAACTTAATCAGTAAAACCTTTAATAGCATCATTACCAACTCCCTTCTATTTATAGATGTACTAACTTTTAAACGTCATCTAGAAGGAGAGAAAAACAAAAAAGACATTGCGCACCGCATAGAGCATATTACCATCAACATAACCTACCACACCTTAAACTCTAAACAGAAAAGTAGGAATGACGAAAAGCTAGCCCAGCTCTTTGCTTCTTCCCTCACCTTTACCGAAAGCGGAGAAAATAGTGTGGACAGCAGTTACAGCAACAAGCAGTTACAGCAGTTTAAAACTTGTGAAAAACAATACTTTTTGGATGTGGCCTGTTTAACTGTTTGGGAAGATCAATCCTTGGCCTACACAGAATCCAAGTTTATTTTTGAATTGGGCGAGGACATGGGTTTCAGCAAATCCCACATTAGCAAATCCATATTTGAGGTTACTGAATTCTTTGAACTGAACGCCTCCAAAATTCCGCATTTAAAGGATCAAAATATGGCCGTACAATTCTATGAAAGCATGGCAAGAATTGTAAACAAATTAATCCTAAGAAATAGCAAAAGACTTCAAAAGGAATTATCGGAAAGCAAGGAATTAGTGTCCCTATTATCTAAGTCTACCGTTAAGGATTTAACTGCAGAAGAGAAAAAAAAGGTACAAGATCAGCTATTGGATATTTTTAAAAGCATTCCCTCCTTGGCCATATTTATTCTTCCCGGGGGTGCAGTTTTATTGCCGATATTTATAAAATTAATTCCTAAATTGCTACCTTCTTCCTTTGACGAGAATAGAGTGGATTAAAACCTCTGAAAAACCATCAAAAAACGCAGTATAAGGAAAATCTATACAAGGCTTTAAATTCACCTATCACTATATAAACCAACTAATTAACACCCACTACTCCAACCAATACTTGAAACTTTTTACACGTTCCCGACTCACAATGATCTCTTGGTCATTATACCTGTTCAGTTTAATCTGCAGCCTAGAATTGGTATAGGAAACAATGTCTTTAATATGATTTACATTCACATAGAACTTTCTACTTACCCTAAAGAAGAGATCGGGCTGTAGCTCTGGTTCCAGATTCTCCAAGGTGGTATCTAATAGATAATTTCTTCCTTCCACAGTAGCTGCATAGGTGCCTTTATTTTCGCTATAAAAACACTCTATCTCATCTGCATTTATAATTTTAAGGTGCTGCCCCACCGTCACCGTAAATCGCTTTTTATACTCCCTTTCCAAGGGATTTAAAAGCAACTTTTTAACATCTTCAAACTCCAGCGAAATTTGCTGTTTTTTAGGTCCGAAGGATCGATATTTTTTAACCGCTGTTTCCAACTCCTCCTCGTCAATCGGTTTTAACAGGTAGTCTATACTATTCAACTTAAATGCTTGAAGCGCATATTCGTCAAAAGCCGTGGTAAAGATTACGGAGCTCTTTATATCCACGGCCTCAAAAATCTCGAAAGAGAGTCCGTCCGAAAGTTGGATATCCAAGAAAACAAGATCTGGATGATCATTTTCTTGAAACCATAAAATAGCTTCTTCCACAGAATGCAACATGGTGGCCACTGCGACCTCCAAATTAGCCAACAAACGGCTTAATCTTCTTGCAGCTGCTTGCTCATCCTCTATAATTATTACTTTCATTTATTTGGTTAATGGGGTTATTGTTGCTACCGTATGCCCTTACTCTTCCATATATTTTTTAATTTGCTTTTCTTCCCAATTCCTTAGAAATCGGGGTTTCTTCCCAAATACGCTAAGTCCATGAAAAAACAGCCCTATTCCCCAGAATAACGGGGTGAATAATATATTCCAATCTATCCAATTTCTGAATCCTACTTCCATCACCTCATAGAATCCGGTATTGGCATACCTATATACCAAGTATATTATAAGGAGGCCCAAATTAATGGTGAGGTATGCAAATAAGTGGCTATAAAACCCCTTGATGACTGCAAGGCGTTTTTTAGCCCTTTCCAGCTTTTCACTATGTTCCTGATGCGCTTTCATTTTTTATATTTTTCCATTTCCTTTCTATCTTCCTCCATTATCTTTTTAATCTGTCGTTCTTCCCATTCCTTAGAAAAAAAGGGGCTGTAATTGAATGTTTTCGCAGCATGGAAAGCTACTCCAATCCCCCAGAATATCCAAACCGCAAAAGTTCCAAAATCCCAAAAAGCTTCCGAGAACGTCTCCCCCTCCTGGAGGTTTCTTGTTACCTTAATAGTAGAAATTACTAGATTGATGATTATGTAAAGGCCAAAATGAACATAAAACCCTTTAAGTTCCGCTATCCTTCTTATTGCCTTTTTCCGCCTATAATCGCTATTGTTTTCCATCGCTCGTTACTTTTTCCTTCAACTTTCAACTCCAACGCTCCCTATTATCTTCCTGTTCCATAAATTCCCTAATCTTTCGTTGTTCCCAATTTTTACCGAAGAGCGCATTGTAGCCAAAAACCTTAAACCCCTTAAAAACCAAGCTAATACCCAATCCAAAGACCACCCATAAAAACCATGGGGAACGCCATTCGTTCACGTAATAATTTATCCCTGCCACTAGGACAATGGTGAAAATCGAGGAGAACAAACTGTTATAGAACTTCTTAATTTCCGTCACTCTTGCTTTTGCCTTAAAATATTTATTTTCTTTTTCTGAATTTTCCATAGTTGTTTCTTTGTTGGATTAAATTTCGGAAGAACTTCCACTATAATTAAAAATATAGGTCCCAACTGTTAGGAAAGCGTCCTGAATTGTAGGTGTCATTCTCATAACCTTCCAATAGCATCCATAAACAGCTTCGATATCTAAAAATCATCGTCTTCCATTAATTTTCTCATGGTACGCTCCTCCCATCCCTTGCCCAATATGGGTGTACGTCCATGCGCATCCAATCCATGCATTACTACCCCAAACCCCCAACCAAGGGCGGGAAATACGACCCAGGGAAAAGAAGAGGTATTATAATTTATTAAGGCCAGTAAAGGCATTACAACTATATAGGCCGCTAAATTCCCGTAAAAACTCTTAAGGGTCTCTACCCGCTCCTTTGCCTTTTTATAGCGCTTCTCCTCAATGTCTAACTGTTGTGTCTCAAATCTATTTAACTTTTGGGTTAATAAGGGCAGGCGCACAATAAACTCACTATTTGATTTTTCTATTTCTACCTCTCTCTTAGATACAATTCCATAACGTTCTTGGATATTCTTAAGCCCCACTCCGCTACTTTTTTTAATCACCTGTTTCTCCTGGAAATTATTGCTTACGCATAACATACCATCTTCTTCGTAAACCCGTACTCGCAATGGCCTAGCTTTGGTAACTATATTGTGTTTTACCGCGTTCTCTAATAGCAACTGCAAGGAAAGGGGTACAATCCTGGCTTCTGGATTTGTACTTTTTTTTGGAATATCCAACACAATACTTTCTTCAAACCTCATCCTTAGTAATTTAATGTAGGTTTTGGCAAAGGCCAACTCTTCATCTACCGTTACCAGGTCCTTATTCTTCTGCTCTAGCACATACCTATATACCTTAGAAAGCGACGTAGTGAACCTTTGGGCCTGTAGGGGATCTTCTTCAATTAAACTGGTGAGAACGTTTAGACTATTGAATAAAAAATGTGGATCCAATTGGTTCTTTAGCGCATCAAATTTAGCCGATGCGGTTCCTGCGATGATTTTTTGCTCCTTTATCTTGCTCTCTTGCCTATATTTAAAATACCAGGCCACATAAAACAGGATGGATATAATGAGTGCTATAAGCATGGAAACCTTGTAATACTCCAACTTCTCCCCTTGAATAAAATTGGACAAGGGTATTTTGTCCAAACCGACTCTAAGCAATAGTCTAGCCATAAATATCCCAAAAAGTGATATAATGATATTGCCCGTTATACCAATTAATAAGGTTTTTTTAGCGAGAATTTGTTTCTTGTACTTAACAATTAGGAATTGAATCCAATACGCGTTTACTAGGTAAAGGATTACCGAGAAGATCATGTTTCTATAGTACTCCTGCCAGGCACGGTCATAACTAAATCCGCCTTCAAACCTACCCATGAAAAAGAAAATGGCAAGAAAAACAAAATAAATAAGGGTCCCAATAAGAAAGGCATTCCCAATATGTCTTAGAAATCGATTCATAGTGACAATTTAATTATAGGTAAGCTTGGTTAGTGCCATTTTAAACAGTGTGCAGGCTTAATACTTTTGGATTAAAGTTAGTGAAAAGTTAGCACCAGGGTCTAAGAATGGATAAAATTCGGCTATGCTTGCGTAAGGTTTGCCTGACCCATAATCTATCACATCCCATTTATTAACTCCCCCTTTACTATCTACGCTTTTCGTGGTCGCTATTTTTACCACATGGCTATCACTATCTAGGTTCTCCGCGGTATGGTCAACGATGAAGGCAATAATTATTAGAATGATTTTATGCATGGCAACATCCTTTTGCGGTTATAGCACAAAGATGGCGGTTAGTAGTAGTTCCATAAATTAGAAAGTTCCCAACTGTGACTATTGAAGGATGAATTGAAAAAAAGGGCTTTTTCTGAGTAGGATGGAAGCAGGCTTACCGAATTTCTGAAGAATTACCCCAATAAAAAAGAGGACGCACCCCTACGTCCTCTTCTATAAGTCAAGAATAAATTTACTCTCGAACTTATCAATTACTCTTACTTATGATATGTAAAATTACGTGTTAAATTTATAAATACCGTACTTTTTTACCAAAAAAAATAACGGTAACACTTAAATGCAGCACCTATAAGACAGAAAGCGTAGAGAGGTGGTCTATGCAGGCAAGGAAAGGTGGGTTGGAAACATGAGATCCATTAAATAATGGGAGTCTAACTAGCTGTAAAAAAGGGCAGAATAAATAATAAATCCATTATCCAATCAAATCCCCTACCTTTGCTTCTTATTATTTTACATATTATATGACATTTAAAGAATTAGGTATTATAGAACCTATCCTAAAAGCCCTAGCGGCAGAAGGCTATACAAAACCCACCCCAATTCAAGAGCAATCCATTCCCATTCTACTAAAAGGTAAAGATCTATTGGGCTGTGCACAAACCGGGACGGGTAAAACTGCCGCCTTTTCCATTCCCATTATCCAACAATTGGTTTTAGACCGTGAAGCAGATGGGCAGCAACGCAAAATTAGAACATTGGTAGTAACTCCTACCCGCGAATTGGCGATACAAATTGGAGAGAACTTCACCTCCTATGCCAGACATACCGGCATTAGAAATACGGTTATTTTTGGAGGGGTTAAACAGGGAAGACAAACCGATGCTCTTAAGAGGGGCGTAGACGTACTTATAGCAACTCCAGGAAGATTGTTAGACCTAATGAATCAAGGTTTCATCTCCCTTAAAGATATAAAGTACGCCGTATTGGATGAAGCAGACCAGATGCTGGACATGGGCTTTATTCACGATATTAAAAAAATTATTGCCAAACTACCCAACAACAGACAATCGCTTTTCTTTTCGGCTACCATGCCCAAGGCTATCGTTGAATTGTCCAGAAAACTATTGGGCGATTTTGAGCAAGTTACTATTAAACCTCAGCAGGCCACCGCGGAAAAGGTAGAACAAGCTATCTATTTTGTAGCCAAAAAGAATAAGCCCAAATTACTGACCCATCTACTGGAAAAAGACCCCAACGATTCTACCTTGGTATTTTCCAGAACCAAGCACGGTGCCAATAAAATTGTAAAACAATTGGCTAAAGCAGATATTAAAGCAGAAGCCATTCATGGCAACAAATCCCAGAATGCACGACAAAAGAGCTTGGGCGATTTTAAAAATGGGGATTTAAAGGTGCTTATTGCTACAGATATTGCCGCAAGGGGGATTGATGTAGAGGATTTATCCTTGGTGATCAATTACGACCTTCCCAATGTTCCTGAAACATACGTTCACCGTATTGGAAGAACTGGAAGGGCTAGTGCCAGCGGAATAGCAGTCTCATTCTGTGATGCAGAAGAAAGACCGTACTTAAAAAGTATCCAAAAGCTAATTAATCAGCAAGTACCCACCATTACAGACCATCCCTTTGTAGATGATGGCTTGGAGGAAGTGCCCTTACAGCCAGAAAAGAAGCACGGCAACCACAAGCAGCGACCACGAACCGGACATTCCAATCCGCGAGGGGGAAGAAATAACAATAGAGGAAGAAATACTAACCATAGACCTAAAAGGGATTAATCTCTTAAAGCGAATATTGAGTTATAACGACCGGGGCAAGAAATTGTCCCGGTTTTTTTTTTACAAAGGCACTTACCCTTATAAGCTCACAGAATAAAACTCCCCTTTTCACTCCCTTTTTTAATGATTAATCAATAATTTTTAGTTGGTCATTGAAAAAATAAGGATATTTAAGGCAGTATAAAATCACTTTAATCCATCTTATATTGTCCTTTATGAAAAGTTTGTTCTCTACCCTCCTTCTTGGAATTACTTTGTTTGCCATTCCGTTACACCTTTCGGCACAAACGACTAATTTGATAAGTTATAATATTAAGTACGACAACACCCATGACACCATCAATAATTGGAACGACCGAAAGGAAACCTTGGTGCAATTACTTCGGCATTACAATGCCGATATTGTGGGAATACAGGAGGGCCTTCACCGCCAAGTTACCTATTTAAATGGGGCGCTACCAGGGTTTGCCTATGTAGGCGTTGGCCGTGATGACGGTATGCAAAAGGGGGAATACACTGCTATTTTATACAATGCGGAAAAATTTAAAGTCTTAAAGACCAATACCTTTTGGTTGTCGGACACCCCCGAAAAAGTTTCTGTAGGCTGGGATGCTGCGCTGGAACGTATTTGTACCTACGCGCTCTTTGAAAATCTAGAAACAAAAAAGCAATTTTGGGTTTTCAACACCCATTTTGATCACCGAGGTACGAAGGCCAGATCCAATTCTGCCCAATTAATCTACAAGAAAATTAATGAGATTAATACCAAAGGCACGCCCGTAATTCTTATGGGTGACTTAAATTTAACCCCAGATACCAAGGCCATTCAGTTTTTACAGCAGTACTTGGCAGATGGCATGGAGATCACTAAAAAGCCCTTTTACGGTCCTGTAGGCACCTTTAATGCCTTTGATCTGGATAGGGTTATAACGGACCGGATAGATTATATATTTGTAAAAGATATAGAGGTTCTATCCTATACGCATATTGATGATAGATTGGCGAACAACAAACACATCTCGGACCACTTGCCCGTAATGATAACTATAGCCGAATAAAGCATCTTCTGTGGCTTATGGGGATCCATAAACAAGGAATAGTAAGTGCCCAGCAGTTGGGAAAGGAAACAAAATTTTAAAAGCATGGTATTATGTATATCCCATCACCTTACAAGAACAAAGACCAAAAAGAGATAAAGGAGTTTCTTAGGCAGAATAGCTTTGGGATACTGGTAAATAATACAGCGGGCAAGCCTTGGGCTACCCATACTCCCTTGGAACTAGATGTGGATATGGATGGGAACGATGTATTGGTTGGACATATATCTAAAGCCAATCCACAGTGGAAATATTTTAGGGAGGACAAGGAGGTACTAGCCATTTTTAATGGACCACATAGTTATATCTCTTCCTCCTGGTATAAGGAAGAAGAAGTTCCCACTTGGAATTATATAGCGGTTCATGTGTATGGGACTATTAAAATATTGGATAAGAAGGCTGTCCTAGAGTCGCTTCACAAGCTTGTGGACAAACACGAAAAGGGAGTGGACAACCCCATTTCAATAGATGACCTATCACCTGAAACCATGAAGCAAATTAACGGGATTGTAGGTTTCCAAATCCATATTACGGAGCTTCAAGCCACCTATAAGTTATCCCAAACCCGTATGGAAGACCACCCTCAAATTATAGCAGAACTGAATAAATATGAAGGCAGTGGTTCTAAAGAAATAGCAAAGCTGATGAAAAATAGCAACTGCCCCCGCTAGTGACCGATTAGGGGTTCAACTTTAAAACTAATACAACAAATGACAGCTCTTGACAAAGAAAAGAAACTGGCGGCCTTGGAAGCAGTGAAGTATGTAAAACCTGGGATGACGGTAGGGTTAGGCACAGGTAGCACTGCCTCCATAATGATTAAAGAATTGGGGAGGCTGCATAAGGAGGGTTTGCATATTACAGGCGTCCCCAGCTCAGAAAGCACAAAAAGGCTGGCAACGGACTTGGGCATCCCGTTGGTATCCCTGGAGAATGCAGACCGAATAGACCTTACCATAGATGGTACGGATGAGTTTGACCCATACCTGCAATTGATTAAAGGCGGCGGTGGGGCCTTGTTACATGAAAAAATACTAGCCTACAATTCTGAGCTTGTCATTATCATTGCCGATTCCCAAAAACAGGTAAACCGGTTAGGGGATTTTAAGCTCCCTGTAGAAACCATCCCCCTGGCCACCAAGAAGATAGTGCACTCCCTAACACAAATGCAGCTACTACCCACAATAAGGAAAAAGGACAGCAGCTATTTCATCACTGATGAAGGCAATTATATTGTAGATGTCACCATAAAACAACCTACTAATATTCCCTTACTGGATTACCAACTAAAACAAATCCCCGGTGTTGTGGAAACCGGCCTATTTATAGATTTGGCAGATATTATAATTATGGGAAAGGAAGACAGCACCCTCACCTTTAAAAGATAGGTGCTTTGTTAATGGGAAATATATAATTTCCCTAAAATATTAGGGCGTTTTATTATTTGTCAAGGAGTACCTCCTATATGGTATGTAAATGTCTAAAGAGTCGTTTTTTAAAAGTCTTACTTACTGGAATCACCTTCCTATTAATCTCTAAGTGGTGCTCTCCCACTACATCCAATTTTGAGATATTTACCATATAAGAGCGGTGTACCCTTATAAATTTTTGGCAATTTAGCTCCTCTTCTAACACTTTTAAAGTAGTACTAATTAAATAGGTTCCTTTAGGGGTTACCAGGATACTGTAATTCCTATCAGCCTCGATGTATAAAATATCGTCTAACAACAGCTTAATCATCTTACCATTATGGCGAACAAAAATACGATCGGCCATCACCTGTACCTGTCCTGTTCTATTACTATCCCTATCCTTGTTCTCCTTTAACTGTTCCTCTACCAAGGCTATGGTACGCTGCAGGTCTAGGTTGCTAAAGGGCTTGGAAATAAAGGCGTAGGGATGGGTAGTCTTTGCCCTGGCAAAAGTGGGTTCATCGGAATTTGCGGTTAAATAAATAATGGGCACATTATGGGTTTCCTGTATCTTGGAGGCGGTTGCTATTCCGTCTAGAGCCCCCCTAAGGTTGATATCCATTAATATAATATCGGGCTTGTTAGCCTTCGCATGTAGCACAGCTTCTTCCCCTCTGGGAACCACTCCAGTAATCTCGTAGCCCGCATTGGATAACTGCAAAGAAATATTAGCTGCGATAATCATATCGTCCTCAACAATTAAAATCCTTGTTTTTTCTTCCATATCTAGGCTGCTTTATGTAGTTGAAACTCAAAGAAAATATCAGTCCCTTTATTATTCTTTAATCGCATCTTACCGTCCAATTGTTGGGTTAGCAACTTTACTAATTGGGTGCCAAAACCAGTACCTTGCACTTCGGTTTCCTCTGTAAAACCCACTCCGTTATCCATAACCCGTAATTCCAAAACCGAGTCGGTCTCCTCTAACTCTATCGTAATTGTCCCCTCTACATTACCCGGAAAGGCATATTTCAAGGAATTGGTAACCAGCTCGTTTACAATAAGACCAATGGGAGTGGCGATATCCACATTAAGTTCAATATCCTTCATTTTGTAAACCATGGTAATCCTATCCCGGGCCCCATAGGAATCTAGAATGTAATCCGCCAATTTTATAAAATAGGTCCTCATCCCAATAGAAGTTAGTCGTTTCCCATGATATAAGTTTTGATGAATCATGCTCATACTCTCAATTCGGCTTTGGATTTGGAACATGGCATCCTTAATGTTTGCATCCTTAATCTGCGCCGTTTGAAGTGATAATAAGCTTGAGACCACCTCTAGATTATTTTTCACCCTATGGTGAATTTCCTTTATAAGAAATTCCTTTTCATCGTTTTGGAGCTGTAGCAATACATTCTTCTTGCGATTGTTTTTAATGGCAACAAAACCTAGAATTACTAAAAACAGTAATAATCCTGTAATGATAAAGCTCAGTATCTGGTTGGTGTTCTGCTTTCTTATTTTAGTCTGCTGCAAAAGAATAGTGTTCTCCTTCTGCGCAACATCAAACTCCGTTTGTAACAAGGCGATGCGCTGATCGGACTCGGCATTAAACACAATCTTCTTTAATTTATCATACTCGGAAAATGCCTTATAGGCCTCCCTATAATTGTGATTTCCTGCCAAGGCCTTCCCCAGGGCTTCGTAGGCCTGACTTAGGTAATATTCGTCCCCAAAATTTTCTGTCGCTACCTCAATCGATTCCTGAAGGCTTTCAATAGCACTGCTGTACTTTCCCTGTAAATTTTGCAATTTCCCCACAGAGAGATAGGCTCGCATTAAGAGAAAGTTATTATCTAGCAACTTGGCATATTTAATGGCGTTTTTTCCAGCCTTTTCTGCTGCTTCATAATTATCTAAGGAACAATACAGCTCTACCAGGGAAATATAAATATCACTTAGGTTATTATAGAACCCGTATCGTTCCCCAATAGCCTTGGCATGATCATAAAATTTAAGGGCGTTATCATATTCTTGCAGCATCAGGTAGTTATTACCCACCACATAAAGGGTAAAGTCATAATCCAAATCATTGATTCCCCGCTCTTCAAATATATTTATGGCCTTAAGTCCATATTCTAGCCCCTTTATAAACTTGGACTGTTTCCAGAAAATTTTACTAAGGTCGCTATAAGCCAGTGCAATGGCTTTTTTATCCTGAAAAAGATTCCCCAATCGCAAGGACTCCAAAACATAGCCAGCCGCTTTGTCTAACTGTCCCCTCCGTTCATAAACATAGCCCATTTGTGTGTTTAAAAAGGCTAAATCCCTCTCTGGCACCTTAGCCATAGCCTCTTCCAATACAGTTTGGGCACTATCCAATTTCTCCATTCGCAGTAATATGGCCCCTTGGGTAATCTGAAACCGGCCATGCCACAGGGTATCGGAATTTAAGGTGGTGAGCTGCAATCCCATTTCCGTACATTGGATTGCCTTTTTTAAATTTCGTGTATGCCAATAATAGGAGAGATCGTTCAATATGGAATATTGTAAGGTATCATTATTGGTCACCTTGCTATAGGCATCCCTTAAATCGTCCAAATACGATTCACCAAAATTGTCGGTATCTACAAAAACCCTTTGGTATTCTGGCGACTGTCCATGCAGAAACATGCTGAACAATAAATATAGAAGAATAGTGAATTTGATTGGTCTTCCCATTTCTGCACCCTTTAAAATAGGTCGTAAGAAGTCGGGATACTAAATATACAATTTTTTTAATTAATCCTTTGATAAAAAATACCATTCACTCGGATACCATTCCTATCGCTTCGTCCCCATCTGGTTGTGTAGGCTGGTTATATGCACTTATTTAGTAGGATAGGGAGGTTTTAACGGAACGGAGACCGAGGCTAGATGTACGTTCCAATATTATTTTAAGCGGGTAACCTACTCCTTACCCATCAACTATATAATTAATCCATGCCTCTTAGATTTCCTCACTAGGATGAATAAGAAGTATAACCTAACACATCAATATCATGAGAACATTCAGAAAAATGGCGATCCTTACACTACTCATTTTCCAAGGATCCCTTGTAATACAAGCCCAATCAGAAAAGAATCAGGCCTACTATATTCATGAAGACCAAGTGAAACCATCTATGATCCAAAAGTACGAGGCGGTTTCCAAGGACTTTATGGACGCCTTTAAGGAACACAACATACAAGGGTTAAGTTGGATGGTAGCCTCCACTACCACTGGTCGGTATTTCAATATATCCCCTATAGAGAATATGGCTGAACTGGATAAAAACGTGATGGCCCCCTTGGCCGAAAAATTGGGAAAAGATGCATGGCAAGACCTCTTTAGACGCTTTAATGAATGCTATGACAAGCATGGTGACTACATTATCTACCTTAATAAGGAGCTCACCTATATGCCCGATGGGATTAACATTAATACTGAAGGTCAGAATTTTAGAAAATGGCACTTTTTACACGTCACCCCAGACAATATTCAGAACCTTAAGGGGAAATTAAAAGAGCTGAAAGCCCTATATGCTAGTAAAGGTTCCAAGGAATACTATCGAATATATCATAACGGATTTGGCAATATGGGCGATTATTACCTAGCCGTAGTGTCTGCGGTAGATGCAGAGGATTATGCCAAAAAATCCAAGGAAAACGAACAATTGTTAGGAGAGGAAGGACAGAAACTATTTCAGGAATTATTTCAATACGTCCATAAATACGAAACCGAGACCGGAAGTATGCACCCAGAACTGGCCTATACACCCCAAAACTAATCGTATATGTTAAGATCAGTCATAGCTATAGGACTCATTCTTCTACTGGGCAGCTCCTGTGAAAGTCAAGAAAAACGTTACACCCAAGATTCCCCGGAAATTGATATAGTTAAATCATTGATTAAAAATTACAATGATAAAACCTACGATATCGGTATGTATGCAGACACCTCGGAAACACGATATAATTCTACTAACGGATCCTTGTCTCCAAGTGAGGTAATAGCATACCACCAAGAAAATGATGCCAATTTTGCATCACGTGGCTTTTTAGACAATGAACCCGAATACGAAATGATAGTAAACGATGACGGAGAGGTATGGGTTAACTGTTGGTTAGATTGGAAAGGGGAGTTGGCAGCAAACAAGGAAGTAATAACCATTCCCATACATTTAACCTATCAGTTTAAAGAAGGTAAAATTGTAAGAGAGATTGGACTATGGGACCGGGCACCACTACTTGTGGCGCTTCAAAAAATAGCGACCAACAATAGTATGAATGCAGATGAGAAAGCTATACAAGCTACCATCACAAACATTGCAAAAGCCTGGAATACCAATGACGTTGAGTTGATGAACTCCAATATGGCCAGCAACCTTACTAGAAGTGATAATGGGAATGTTATAGCCAGAAATCCGTCGGAATATGGAAGTTTCATGGAATTGTATCACAGTGCGTTCCCAGACTTTAAGGTAGCGATAGACAATACGGTCATCCAAGGGAACAAGGCCCATTTACATTGGACCTGTACCGGTACCAACACCGGTCAATTTATGGAGAATAAGCCCACAGGAAAAGAAATTAAAACCCATGGGTATAGTATATGGACTTTTGATAATTCTGGGAAGGCGATACAAGAGGAGGCCTTTTATGACAACCTAGTGGTGTATCAGCAACTGGGGTATAGCATGCCCACCCTTAATAACTAGAAACTACAAAAACCTAACAGCATAAACCATCCTATATTTTTGGGGGAGACTAGGATAGTTTCCTGTTAGGTTTCTTAAAAGACAGCAAGTCAGGTGTTTTAATTTCTACTCCGCCTCACTGACAGGAATGCTTGGGAAGGTATTTAGCCTTTGCCATTCCCCTCTATACTAGTGGCAGCAATTAATTAGCATAATTTATAGACACCATGGAACAAGTACCACCAATCACAATCATTGCCACTCCCAGATTTAGAAGGGTAGCAGTGTTATTTTTTCTAGTCTGCATTAGCCATTACTTGGGAATAGCACAAGATAAAAACCTAGAGAATAATATTCAAATTTATACGCAGGTATGGGATAAGGTCCTAAACAATGGTGAAATTGACCAAATTAACTCCCAGAACTTCGATACCAGTATTACTTTGATAACCAATCCAGATTCTATAGTGGGCATTGATAAATTTAAGGCCTACTACCAACATTTTATCACGGGTTTTTCCAACATTAGTTTTTCCATAGTAGACATCTTTGGACAGGACGATAAACTGGTTAAACACTGGAATTTTACAGGAACTCATACGGGCGACTTTTTTGGGATTCCCGCTACGGGAAATACTGTAAACATTAACGGGGTAACCCTTGTAAAAATGAGGCAGGGAAAAATTGCCCAAGAACAGGATTTCATGGATAATATGGTGTTTCTACAGCAACTGGGAATACAGTCCGACCCACATAATATGACGGTGGTCGATAGCATTTACAATTCCTTTTCCATCGGAGATATCCCCACGGTATTAAGCTTAATGGACCCCAATATTGTGTGGAACGAAGCGGAAGGCAATTCCTATGCCGATGGGAATCCCTATAAGGGACCACAGGCGGTCTTAGACGGAATATTTACCCGTATAAAGGAAGATCATGAATTCTTTAAATTAGCTGATATTCAGCTATATGAAATGGCAAACAATCAGGTATTGGCCACGTTGCGGTACCGTGCTACCTTGAAAAAGAATGGTGCACCCATTGATGCGCAAGCTGCTCATTTATGGAGTTTGAAAGGCAGAAAAATCATTAGGTTTCAACAGTTTGTGGATACCAAACAACTGCATGAAGCATTAGGCAGATAGAACTGACTAGGACACTAATAGCGAGCATCCTTTACAGGATAGATCATGGATGTGCTATAAACACCCCCTAGCCCACTAATTAAATAATAATTTAAAATATCAAGATCATGAAAAATGCCATACTTACATTATTTCTTATACCCTTCCTCGCACTCTCACAGAACAATGAGGGTTATACCATCCTGGAAAATGGAATGATTACCCCAGACCCTGCTAAAATCACCGAATTTGAATCGGGTTTGGCCGCCCATAATAAAACCTACCATGGGGAGGGTCTTTATGGAGCCAGGGTCTATTGGATTGCAAGCGGAAAAAACACCGGCAGTTATATGTGGGTCATGGGACCACTTCCTTGGAGTGAGTTAGACAAGCGTCCGGCCCAAAAGGAACACGATAACGATTGGACAAACAACGTTATGCCCTATGTATTGCCACAGGGAGAGCAGACCTATTGGAAATTCCACCCAAACCTATCTAATTACCCCAAGGATTTTACCATAAAGAATATTCTGGTAGACATTTATGATGTAAAACGGTTTAAAGGCAGCAAATTACTGCCCATGTTAAAAAAAATCCATAAAACGATGGTAGAAAAGTTTCCCGAGGAAACATTTGGGATGTACACCAATGAATTGTCTAGCATGACCGATGGTAAGGATTTGGCCTATGTTTCCTTCTTTGAAAATTCGTCCTGGATGGGAATCGATGGAAAATTTTCGGAAAAATTTGATGAGACACACGGTGCAGGCAGTTTTGAGAAATTTTTAGAAGACTGGGAAGATATAACGCACGGAAAATACTCCTCCGAAATATGGATCTACCGCGAGGATCTAAGCGGATTAAGTGGAGAACTCAAGGCTATGGCCCGTCAGTAATATTATTTGAATTAGCTGTCAATATAACACTTCCTTATGGACCAATGCCTATAAACCCGGGAATCACTCCTGGGTTTATTTATGCTTCACCCCTAGTTAGAAGTTGCCAACAAACTCAAGGAATGAGCTAGACGCGCCCTAAAAAAGCGCACCCAACTCTTCCATATATCATTAAATATGAGTATCTTAAAGGTATACTAACATATAAATACAAAAGTCATGGCTACAATAAAATCCTTGAACAAATGGGCCAATGCACACACTTATTATCCCTTGGATTTAGTACGCATAGCTTTGGGAGTCTTTCTTTTTATGAAGGGAGTAGACTTTATGTCTAACCACCAACAAATGGCCGAAATGATAAGGCCCTTCCAGGATTTACCTGGTGGAATGCTAATAATGCACTATGTAGCACCTGCACATTTTTTAGGCGGATTCTTATTGGTGATTGGCCTATTGACTAGATGGGCGGTATTGGCACAAATGCCCATAATTATAGGGGCCATCATGGTGAATTTCTTAGGGGAAATGAATGTGAACAACCTTATTTTAGCTTCCATTGTTTTTATTCTTTTGGTATTCTTCCTGCTTTATGGCTCAGGAAAACACTCGGCAGATTACTATCTGAAGATGCAGAAATAAACCACTGTTGTTTAAGAATCACCTAAGAATTTTCCTGTCATCAAATCCAGGATAGCCCATTGTATAGATGACCACAACCCCAAAAACACTTCAACGCAAGGCTTGGAGAATACCTACCTCACATAACATATAAAGCACTCACTATGTTCGCGGACTATAATTCTAACCCCAAAAAGATGTGTTTTTTCATTAATGGTAAACACATTCTTAGCGGATGGCTAGTTGCTGTATTACTCCTTTTCTTAATGAGCGGTTGTGTATTGGAGAATGAGGACTCCCCACCTAAGGACACTACAGACGATGATTTGGCCGTCGGTACGGATCCAGTATCCTTTACAGTAATAGGAGACGTACCCTATTCGGAGGAGCAACGAGATGGATTACTAGAGTTGATCAATAAACATAACGCCAGTGACCCTTCGGAATTTGTGGTCCATGTGGGCGATATAAAACCGGGTGCCGTATCCTGTGAAGAACCAATCTATAAGGATGTGGATAGTATCCTAAGATTATTTGAGGCACCTACCTTTATTGTTTTAGGGGATAACGAATACAACGATTGTGATAATCCAGCTCAAGGCTTGGAGTATTGGAAGAAGTATTTTTTACACTTTAATAAAAACTGGACTTTTAAGCCCGAGGTGACTTACCAAGCAGCGCGAACTGAAAATTTTAGTTGGACCATGGAGAAGGTATTGTTCATTGGCATCAATTTGGTAGGAAGCAATGTTCATGATGCAGGAGAATGGCAAACTAGATTAACGGATAATGGGAATTGGGTAAAGAAATTGATGGAGGAACAACAGGAGACGGTTGCTGCAGCCGTCATTTTTGGTCATGCTAATATTGTGGAAGCGGGGCCAGAGAAATTTCAAGTTTATACGGATGCGTTTAGGTTGGCCTCCAAATCTTTTGGCAAACCCGTGCTCTATGTACAGGGGGATGGTCATATCTGGTACCAGAATAAACCTTGGCCAGAGAAAAATATTACCCGATTACAAATCGATGGTGGAATTAAAGCCGTTAAGATCACTGTAGATCTACACAAGGACAGTCCATTTGTATTTGATCGTACTTTTTTGGATTAAAGTGGACTTTATTCCATTCCTATTGGGGTAGGCTAACCCTATTAGCCATAAAACACCTTAGCCCTCCCCTTTTACCATCGTCT
>NZ_VVIN01000034.1:0-42082 GCF_008711145.1 Arenibacter lacus | reverse complement strand
CGATCACCACAGATAAGGGGCCAAAATACACCAGCTGCCTCCAGGTATAACCCATGCCCTGGCCTTTATACTTCAGGGATGCCGTTCCCGCCTTTATCAACCATAACTTGCCTTAAATTGAACTGCCTACTGAAGACTACTGATTACCGATTACTGTTTACTGATGGCTGAAACAACTGCTACTGCCTACTGATGACTGTAGAAGCTTCCGCCTTTTTTTTTTTTTTTTGACCCATTTTAAGGAAGATAGCTTAGGAAATTAACACCTATTTTAAGGAGCTACGTAGATTATTGACTTCCATATGTCCTCCTCATGTACCTCCTTATATAGTTAAACGATAAACCTCATATTAGAAGGTATGTTGTTATAAGATCTAAAAAGGTATAATCATTAGGTCCGTTAAACGGAACTTACTACGCATACAAAACATTTTCTTCCTAAATGGAGTTAATATGATAGAATCGCCTTAACGGCAAGGGTTTTTTAGGAAAGTCGTACTATTAGCATAGGGAGTTTTTGGTTGGGGTTTTAAGGCTTAATTACGTCCTCGTACTCCTTATAGAACATTTCTAACTTATTCATGGAGTCTCTTAAAAATAACATGGTCTCCTGCCAGGTGTTTTTGTTATGGATAGAAACATTAGGTAAGCTAACCCATATTCGAGAAATTTCCTTTCCATTACTCAGGATGTAGCTATCATCGAATTGGGCCTTGGGTAGGTACTCCGACGTTAATATGGTGCGTAGGGACATCAAATTTTCCCATAGCTCAATTCGCTTTTCCAAATCCTGATTTTCAATATCGAGGGAAACCATGGCGTACTTTACATCAAAAGAAAACTTAAATGAAAAGTCTTTTATATTCGTGCGATGTAAGATCCATTTCCTTGGAAACGATTTTCCAAAAGAGATCCAAAAATCTTGTCGTAATTGTTTTGCTTCGGCCTTACTGAACATTTAAAATACATATGCTATCGCAACACCTATTATAATGACCAATAGTTTGCGTAGATTAAACTGATGTGCCTGTGAGCTTTCAAATAAAATAACTGTTGAAATGTGTAAAAACACCCCTATTACTACTGCATTTAAATATACGGAATAGGTTTCCATAATGGGGAGATTTGCGGCTAATAACGTGCCTAGGGGCGTCATTAGCGCAAAAAGACTAATAAATAATATGGCGGGTACCAACTTAATTTTGGAAGCTAGTAAAAAGAAACTTAAAATAATGGCTATCGGTAGCTTATGAACCAAGATTCCATATAGAATGTTGTGGTGATTATCTATAGGTATTCCTTCCAAGACGGAATGTATGGATAAACTAATGAATAGCAGCCAAGGGAATTCTTGGTTCTCCGGGTCTATGTGGACATGTCCGTGCTCTGCCCCTTTGGAAAAAAACTCCAGAAATATTTGTAGTAAAATCCCCAACATTATGAACACCCCTACGGTTTTCGAATCAGATTCCATGTATACTTCAGGGAATAGTTCAAAAACGGTAATGGCTAATAGAAAAGCCCCACTAAAGGCCAATAAAAGCTTAAAGCCCTCTTTATTCTTGGGTTTGGTGACGTAAACAAATAGAAAGCTTAGCATAACCGCAAGAATGGGTAGTAAATAGATCATGTACGATGGGTTTGGTGTTGTACTTATTAGGGATAATTACCTAATAGGGTATAAAATTAATGTATTTTTGCGGTAATTTTAAGAGTAGGTATGAACAATAATTTTAAAATGGTAGCCAAAACCATGTTCGGTTTCGAGGAAATTTTGGCCAAGGAGTTAAAAGAGCTAGGTGCTAGTAACATAGAAGAGGGGATTAGAAGTGTGTCCTTTGAAGGGGATACCGGATTTATGTACAAGGCGAACTTATGTTTAAGAACGGCTATAAAAATTATAAAGCCTATCCATTCTTTTAAAGTTGGAAATGAAGATGATCTATATAGAAAGATCTATTCCATGGACTGGTTCAACTACTTATCTACGGATACTACCTTTGCTATTGATGCTACCGTAAATTCGGATAATTTTACCCACTCCTTATATGTATCCCAAAAAACCAAGGATGCCATTGTAGATAAATTTAGGGATACCGATGGCAGCAGACCTAGTGTGGATATTAAATTTCCAGATATGCGAATTAATATCCATATACAGAAAAATCAATGTAATGTATCCTTGGATTCTTCAGGGAGATCATTGCACCACAGGGGCTACAGAACCGCCACCAATATTGCACCTATCAATGAAGTGTTGGCTGCTGGTTTATTGATGTTAAGTGGTTGGGAAGGCCAAAGTGATTTTCTAGATCCCATGTGTGGTAGCGGTACGTTTTTAACCGAAGCCGCTATGATAGCTTGTAATATTCCTGCAAATATTAATAGAAAGGAATTCGCTTTCGAAAAGTGGCCCGATTTTGATGAAGATCTTTTCCAGAAAATTATTGATAGTAGCCTCAATAGGACGAAAGATTTTCCATATAAGATTCTTGGGTATGATAAAGCCCCCTCTGCCGTTAGAAAAGCAGGAGAGAACGTTGCAAACGCTAATTTATCGGATTATATTACCATTGAAAGAAAGAATTTCTTTGATACAGAGAAAGTGTCAGAGGGGCCTTTGCACATGGTATTCAATCCGCCTTACGGTGAGCGGTTAGATATAGAAATGGAAAATTTCTATAGCGAAATTGGAGATACCTTAAAAAGAAATTATCCAGGAACCGATGCCTGGTTTATCACCTCTAATTTGGAAGCTTTAAAATTTGTTGGACTTCGTCCTTCTAGAAGGATAAAAGTTTACAACAGTCACTTAGAATCGCGCCTAGTGAAATATGTGATGTACGAAGGAAGTAAGAAAGCTAAGTTCAATAAAGAAAAATAGGCTGTTGCCTAACATCAAATACTATTTGTACCGTGAAACCAAAAAACAAAGCCTTAGTATATAACTTTTTAGGATTTGCCATTCTGTTTATAGCCATCCGTTTCCTAGTTGGTATGTTATTAGACTTAAAGACCATTTTTCTAGCTATAATAGCAGGAGTTGTGACTATAGTGTTGGCACCAAAATTCGCTGTAGTAAAAACTCCAAAAGGAAAAAAATTGATGATGAGTTGGATTTTCCTGAAAGGGGTACGCGAATTATAGACTAATTTAACGGGGAGGTCTCTTCTGTATCGGGTTCCTCCTCCTTTTTAATTTTTTTAGCCTTTTTATAAAGTGGTAAGAAATAGGTGAGCGTGTAATTGTATCCCACACCAAATCTGCTGCCATCGGTTACCTTGTTGAATCCAGGTATCCATAAATTACGAAATCCTTCTGGTTCCTTATTGGTTATCAAATAACCTATTCTAACACTGGCACCCAAATAGATATTGGCGAAAAGTTCTGCTTTTACTCCTACCACGGCTTCCAGCCAACTGGCATTTAAGCTATTAAATTCTTTTGGATCGGTGGCGCCCACTGGAAAATCGCTGGGGGTGGTGGTAGGCGGATTTAGTTGATATTGGGGATCGGTCCAATATCTGTTGGTATCAAAAATATGGTAATTATTAAGCGTCTGACTAAAGCTGCTAAAGGCATATCTTCCTCCAACATGGATTAAATTGTGCATCCCGTACCAGTTTCCATAAGTATTATAGTCTGCTCCTAGTTTAAGGTAGCTGCCAGAAGTGGTAAAATTGTAAAGGTCCTCTTGCTTGGTGTTCTTTTCGTTTCCTAATTCTGTTGCTAAATACCAGTTATTGGTCAGGCGATAATCGGCTACAACTTCCAATCCGGTATATTCATCCTTCAAGGTAGAAATAAGCGGCTTGCTTAGGTCCAAACCCAGTCTTATCCCATAGGGATCGGTACGTTTTACGGTATCCTTAGGCTGTAGGTCTATGGGCTTTGTTTGGGAATATCCCCCAATTACCGCAAGAAATAAAAAACTACTAATGATATATTTTAACATGTGCTTCAGTGGAGTTAGCTACCAAGGGAGTTATAATTTCTATATCTTTTATCCAGTGTTCATTTTCCTGTTTTAAATCGGCCGCTAAATTTTCGAAATTGGCGATATGACCGCAGGCCCTGGATACAAACTTATCTATTCGGTCATAATTAAAGTATAGGCTGTCTATGTTCCCGCCTTCCACTATAATGGTGTCTCCGGCTTGGTTCTGGGCTTCCTCATCTACAGAATTTGCGATAAAGTAAAATCCGGTACTGCTTTCCGCGATTTTCAAGGGGACGGCTATAGAATCTAAATCGGTCCTATCGGGAACGCCAAGGACTGTTACTTTTTGACCGACGCCTACGATTCGGAATTTCGGAACTTTTTTTAATTCGGTCCTATTAGCCGCGTCGTAAAACCGCACTATTAATAATGGTGTACTCCCATCTATGCAGATATCGTCTTTTTCACATCCCAAGATTCCTATTGTAGCAATTACAATAAGGGCCAAGAGAAATTTAAAGGGAAGTTTGGTGTGGTTCATTGGGATAGGGCTAATTTTTACGTTTTCTCAAAAGTACAACATTTTCCACATGATGGGTTTGAGGGAACATGTCTACAGGTTGTACTTGGACAACCTCATAGTCTTCCTTCATCAATTCTAAATCCCTTGCTTGGGTAGCACTGTTGCAACTAACATATACTACTTTCTCTGGAGAGATGTTCAGGATTTGTTGTACCACATCCTTGTGCATGCCATCCCTTGGGGGATCGGTAATGATAAGATCTGGCTTACCATGGGTGGAAATGAAGGTTTCATTGAATACATTTTTCATGTCCCCAACAAAGAAATCGACATTTGCAATATTATTTCTCTCGGCATTGGCTTTTGCATCGGCAATAGCTTCTGGAACTGCCTCAATACCAACTACCTTTTTAGCGTTCTTAGCAACAAACTGAGCTATGGTGCCAGTTCCGGTATACAAGTCGTATACCAATTCCTCTCCTGTTAGTCCGGCAAAGTCCCGTGTTATTTTGTAGAGTTCATAGGCCTGGTCCGAATTGGTCTGGTAGAAAGATTTTGCCGTTATTTTAAACTGTAATCCTTCCATTTCCTCAAAAATATGATCCCTTCCCGCATAGCAGATCACTTCCTGATCGTAAATAGTGTCGTTTTTCTTCTGGTTTACTACGTATAATAGGGCAGTTATTTCGGTAAAAGTAGCCGCTAAGTGATCCATTAACAGGGAGCGCTTTTCTTGGTCTTCCTCAAAAAATTGAATCATTACCATAATTTCTCCCGTAGAGGAAGTACGAATCATTACGGTTCTTAATAATCCATGTTGATCTCTAGGGTTGAAAAATGAGAGCCCATTATTTTCAGCAAACTCTTTTATTTCCAAACGAATGGCATTGGAAGGGTCTTCTTGTAAGTGACATTTTTTTATGTCTAGAATTTTATCCCACATACCAGGGATATGAAAACCTAGGGCATTTTTATCTTTAATTTCCTCCCCAGAATTTATTTCATCCAAAGTAAGCCAACGACTGTCCGAAAAGGAGAATTCCATTTTATTTCTATAGAAATACTGTTTTTTAGATCCCAAAATGGGCATGGTTTCAGGGAGGTCTAAATGTCCAATCCTACGAAGATTGTTTTCTACCTCCTGCTGTTTGTAAAACAACTGATGTTCGTAGCCCATATCTTGCCACTTGCATCCTCCGCATACCCCAAAGTGCTCACAAACCGGATCTACCCTTTTTGGGGATCGAGTATGGAAATATGTCGCCTCACCCTCAAAATAAGATTTTCTTTTTTTGGTGGTTTGTACGTCCACTACATCCCCTGGAACGGTATTGGTAAGGAAAATTACTCTTCCATCGGGAGCTTTTCCAATTGTTTTACCCTTTGCACCGGCATCAACTACTGATACCTTCTCAAAAACCTGTCGTTTCTTCTTTCTTCGCATAGCGCAAAAATAGGGGATTTTTTCAGGATTTAAACGCATTTTAAAGGAACTTTAGTCAAAGTGGAAAGCTTGTGGTTGCTGCCATCCCTGGCTGGCAGATTAAGGTGCCTGGTGTTGGCCCTTTTCCTAGAGTTGTCTAGTAATAAAGGTGTTTTAGAATAAGTTTTATGGGGGTATTAGTGATTTATGGAATCGTTGGTCTTGCCCAGATATGGAGCTGATGAACCAAAATTAACATTGTGCTCTATTTTTATAGGAAATAATGAGATTATAGAAATTTAAAATTTAGTAATTTAGCGATTCTACAAAGGATGATTTCTCTCCCCTAAGAAGGAATTGCATTAGTTTTATTTTAAATTTTTTATGTACATGTTACAACAGGAAAAAATAACATCCACAAGTGCTATCGCATTGGAAGATAAATATGGAGCCCATAATTACCATCCGCTGCCCGTTGTCTTAAGCAGGGGAGAGGGAGTGTATGTTTGGGATGTGGAAGGAAAAAAGTACTACGATTTTCTGTCGGCCTACTCGGCCGTTAATCAGGGACACTGTCATCCTAAAATTGTAAATGCCATGACGAGTCAGGCACAAACCCTTACCCTAACCTCCCGGGCTTTTTACAATGACCAGTTGGGGAAGTTTGAGAATTATGCCTGCGAAACCTTCGGCTATGATAAGCTCTTACCCATGAATACTGGAGCAGAGGCTGTGGAGACGGCTTTAAAAATATGTAGAAAATGGGCTTATGAAAAAAAGGGAGTAGCCTCTAATAAGGCAAAAATAATTGTTTGTGAGAATAATTTCCACGGACGCACCACTACTATTATCTCATTTTCCAATGATGCGGTGGCTAGGAAAAATTTTGGTCCTTATACAGAAGGCTTCCTTGCCATTGAGTATAACAATTTAACGGCTTTGGAGGAGGCATTAAAGAGCGATCCTAATATAGCTGGGTTTTTAGTAGAGCCCATACAAGGGGAGGCAGGAGTTAATGTGCCTTCCGAGGGGTATCTAACCAAGGCCAAAACACTCTGTGAAAAGTACAATGTACTCTTTATTGCCGATGAAATACAAACGGGAATCGCAAGAACGGGGAAGATGTTAGCAGTGGATCATGAAGGTGTTAAACCCGATATGTTGATCTTGGGAAAGGCACTTTCCGGTGGCGCCTATCCCGTTTCCGCTGTGTTGGCAGATGATGAAATCATGGAGGTGATAGGGCCTGGAAACCATGGAAGTACCTTTGGAGGAAACCCAGTAGGGGCAGCTGTGGGAATTGCTGCGTTAGAAGTGGTTAAAGAAGAGGGGTTGGCAGAGAATGCACATGAATTGGGAGAGCTTTTTAGGGCAGCGCTTAATAAGTTTATAGAAAAAAGTGACCTCGTAAATTCGGTGCGTGGAAAAGGGTTGCTAAATGCAATTTTGGTTAATGATTCCCCAGATAGCGAAACAGCTTGGAATATTTGTTTGGCCTTAAGAGATAATGGACTATTGGCCAAACCTACCCATGGTAACATCATTAGATTTGCACCTCCTTTGGTGATGACACGTGAGCAATTACTAGACTGTGTATCGATAATTATCAGGACTCTGGAACAATTTCAGAAATAGACCGGATACATTGATATATATTATATATAGCCTGCATCTTCCTTGCAGGCTTTTTTTTGTTAAAGGTGAGGGGCAAGGAGTGAGAAGGGGAATTTTGGAATGTTTCTTAAAATGGTAAAAAGTATCAAAACTGTAAATATTAGTATAGGAGTTTTGGGGTGATAAACAATATCTGGAAACGTATCGGCATTCTTAATGGGGAGGTATTTTATGCTAAAATGATACGTGCCCAATAGTAGGGCCGGAATAAATAGTGCATTGTGTTTAATAGCTCCAACGAGATTCAAGTGCAAAAGATCATGCAGTGCCCGCTGGCTGCCACATCCTGTGCAGTAATACCCGGTAAATTGGTAAAACGGACAATTGGGGAAATAGGGGGAGTTGCTGGGATCCAATAAATAGTATAGGAGTACTATTCCTGAGAATAGTACTCCTATTGCAAGTATGAATAGCTTATTGTATTTTTTAGAAATCACTACCACTCAATATGCCGCCAACAATTGCAAATCCAAATATGGCAATATAAATAAGTAAGAAGAGCGCGGCGATTCCGATGCCTACAAAAGCCCATGTTTTTGCGTTCTTAGAGGCTCTTTCTGCGGCATCATAGTTGCCTTGGGCATAGGCCTCATTTACTTTGGCAGCATAAACAATGCTGACCACACCTGGGATAATACAGCAGCAAACAGTGGTGAATATCGCAAGAATTAAATAGTTACTTGGTTTGGGGCGTTGGACGTTTTCCATTAATGTATTGGTTATTGATGTTAGTTGTGGTAGGGGTTATTCAATATTCTGTAAGTAGTCTTCTAAGCGCTCTCTCATAAGCTCTTCATTTTGCAGGGCATCCCACCCAATGATAGAAATGATCCAAATGAAAAATATAGCTACCAGAATGTTTAGTACAATCCCGATAATAGATAGGGTTTTTCCCAGCTTTACATTATTGTAACCCTCATAGAGTTCAGGGGCACTTGCATAGAGTTTAGTAGCCTTATTCGCTAGTATCAACCCTACTATTCCAAAAATAAGTCCAATAATACCATAGCAACAGCAAGTTACTATAGATATGATACCGAAAACTAAAATTAGCGTTGCATTGGGTAGTTTTTGTTGTTCCATGGTTTGATTTTAATAGATTATTTGTAGCATTTTTAATATATAACTAACGATAATGATACCTGCATTTAGATATAACAGGTATAATTTAATTTTGAAGCTGTTTTTTATGTCGATAAAAAGGCTAAGTCCTAAAAACGCAATTAATAGAATAATAGTATAAATTGCAGGAAACATGTAAAAAGCGGCAACAAAATCGCCATTTAATATAAAGGATATAGCGCGTTGTATACCACAGCCAGGACAGTCTATGCCGAAAATCTGTTTATTTAAACAAGGTAACATGTAATTTTCCAACTGGAGCAAGAACATTTTATCCGCTTTTAAAGTGCTAATATAATTGTTTAAGGTAAATTACTATTATTTTTGGGCAATGAAAATGAAACGAAACTTTTATTTAATATTGATCGGAGTCGGAGCCCTAATTGCGGGGTTTGGAGATGGATTTATGGAAGAGGAAATTGCTCTAATGATAGGCTTTGTGTTGATGATGTTCGGAATTTATAAAACCACGCAATCATGGAGTATCGGGCAATCCGAGGAGCGAGATCGGGATCTAAAAAATGAGGACGATGAACTTTAAAATTGGCGATAGGGTAGAAGCTATTGACGATACCATACAAGGGGTGATCGTAAAAATTAAGGGCCAGGAAATTACGGTGGAAAGCACCGATGGATTTTTATTGAATTATGCCCCTTCAGAGCTGCTTTCCATACCGGCAAATCAGGAAATATCGGTTACCAACTTTGAGGTTGCCCGAGTAAAAGCGGAAAAAGAAATCCCTAAAAAACGCCATAGGCCAGCACCCAAGCCCAAAGAACGTAATGCCCCTAAGATGGAGGTAGATCTGCATATTGAGAAATTGACCAAGACAGCAAAAAGGATGTCCAATTTTGATATATTAAACCTCCAGATGGAAACGGCAGAGCGGCAACTGGAATTTGCCATCCGTAAGCGCATACAAAAAGTAGTGTTTATTCACGGGGTAGGGGAAGGAGTGCTAAAGGAGGAGCTCTATTTTTTATTCAGAAAATACGAGCAGGTAAAATATTACGATGCCGATTACCAAAAATACGGCTCTGGTGCCACAGAAGTTTATATTTCTCAGAAGTAAGTCAGGTTGTTAAATACAAACTGTCTTACTTGGTGGTAACAGTTCCAAAATTATTGATTCTTAAGTCTGTTATACGCTGATCGTTGGTTTTGTTTACCAACGATATTTCACTTAACCTAATATTGTGTTCATAGGAGGTGGTTTCGCCTTCCGTTTTAGCCGTGGTAGTAATATGAACAAATCCACCTTGGGCCTCAATCTCCTCGGTTACAGTAGGGGTTGCTGGAGGAAGGGGATTGCAAAAATAATCCTTACTCACTTTGTCGGAAAAAATGCGATACGTAACCTTGGTGTTACCCGTAACCGGAATTTGAATTTCCCCATTAGATACTTCATTTTTTAAGGTGCCACTTGCTAAAGTGAGAATCAACGCCTCACTGCCCGATATCTTAAAAAATAGGGTGCTTTCTGTGGTTGGGGAGCTCCCGCAGTACTGGATGGTGCTGTCATCAAAATTGATAGTCTCAATCTGTAAGTCCCCGTCATCACAGGAATATAAGCTTATCACAAAAACAAATAATAGCAAATTTCTCATGCCTCAAATTTAATTGAAAAATAACTCATAAACCTAGAGCTTTCCCCGTATTTTGCAGGAAATTAACTTTATTTCAAGTATTTTTGCCAGATCTATTTTTAGTTTAGGAGTTTAAATAATTACAATGTTTTTTTAATGAGAAAGGTATATTTGGATAGCGCTGCCACCACACAGGTTAGACCCGAAGTAATTAAAAGAATGCAGGAGGCTTTGTCTACCTGCTATGGGAACCCTTCTTCTAGCCATAGTTTTGGTAGATCGGCAAAAACGGGTATCGAAAAGGCGAGAAAAACCATTGCAAAACACCTAAACGCCCATCCCTCGGAAATAGTTTTTACCTCTGGAGGAACCGAGGCAGATAATATGATACTGCGCTGTGCGGTAAGAGACCTTGGAATTAAAACCTTGATTACTTCGCGTATAGAGCACCATGCGGTATTGCATACTGCCTGTGAGTTAGAGAAAGAATATGGAGTGCAGCTTAAATATGTAGACTTAGATAGTTATGGAAACCCAGATTTAACACATTTAGAGGCCTTATTAAGGGATGGGGATGATAAAAAGCTGGTTAGCCTGATGCATGTGAATAACGAAATTGGAAATTTGTTGGATGTAGAGGCGGTAAGCAAGCTGTGTTTGGATCACCAGGCCTTGTTTCATTCCGATACCGTACAATCTATTGGTCATTTTCCTTGGGATTTAAAAAAGACGCAACTTCATTTCCTCACTGCCGCTGCCCATAAATTTCACGGTCCCAAAGGAATTGGGTTTGCCTATATAAAACGCAATTCTGGATTAAAGCCCTTAATTTTTGGTGGCGCCCAAGAACGCGGATTTAGAGCGGGAACGGAACCATTTCACAATATTGTAGGTTTGGAGGAAGCCTTTGTTTCGGCCTATGAAAATCTGGAGGAGGAGAAGAAATATGTTAGCGAATTAAAGCGCTATTTTATGGAGCAATTACAGCTGAGAATTCCGGGGGTACAGTTTAACGGGCTTTCCGGAGATATGGAGAAAAGTACTTATACATTGGTTAATATCCTACTTCCATTTGATCCAGAAAAAGCCATGTTGCTATTGTTTCACTTAGATATAAATGGAATTGCTTGTTCTGCAGGAAGTGCTTGTCAATCTGGTAGTGACCAAGGCTCACATGTGCTCACGGAGATACTTTCCGGAGCGGATAGAAAAAAGCCATCGGTGAGGTTTTCATTTTCTAAATTCAATACCAAGGAAGACTTGGACTATGTAATCCAAGTATTGGAAGACTACCAAAAAGATTAATTGTCTTTTCGGTCGCGGGGACGTTCCCTGTCGTACGGGAACTTTCTAGATGCCATTTTCATCATTTTATCGATAAGGTCGGTGGTGTTTTTGCCAGATTTTTTATTGATCTGTTTTTCGTACTTCCAAAGTAATTTACCGCTGGTCCCGTCACTTATTTTAACCCCTATCCTACCGTAGTTGGCATCTCCATTAATATAGTCCATAATGCTGAATTTAGTGGGTACGCCGTTGGATAAGAGCACGTTTAGATCTAGATTGCCACTTATGATTCCGTCTACTCCCAAAATCTCGGATAGCTCCCTTACCGTATAGATGTCTATATTTTCATAGGTTATGTTTTGCTGACTCAATATGGCATTGGTATTCTTGATGTTCTGAAAGGTTACGGAGAATTTCTTTTTCTTCTTCCTTTTGGAAAAATAGGTTTCCAAAGCGTTTTGAACCTCGTAGGCTTCTTTTTCTTCTAATTGCTTTAATTCGTCATCAGAAACTTCGCCCTTTAACTGTAAGCTGGTAAGAAACGGGATGATGGCCAATGTTTGGTGAGATTTGCTTAAATCATCAAATTTGGCACTCTCGTATATATTTTTTTGGGCATTTAGGGTAAGGCCTATGAGAGCTAATAAAATGGCGAGTTTATTTTTCATCCGATGCTTCTGTTTTTTTGGATATTATTACAACCTTGAATGGGTAAGCCCAATTGATTGTAGAAATTGAGAGTGGCTTCTATAATATGTTCACACAAAAATATCATATTTTCCAAAATCTTGTTCTTAATATTCTTATAATGTGGGAGTTTATTATAGTTCATGCTAAAATTCTATGTAAACATAAGCTTGTTAAATGGATAGCGATTATTTTCTATAAAAGGTACTGGTAAAAGTGCTGCTATTCCCTACATTATCCGTTACAACAACCTTTAGGTCGCCCTGTGTCTGATCCAATTTTAAATCATCAAAGTTATAGGTTAGGGTTTTGGTTTTGGGTTCATATTCCATTAAGATCCATTTACCGTTCAAGGTAGCGGTATAGGTGTTAATGCCGCTTAGGTCATCATCTATCCGAAGGCTTAGGTAATTGTAGTTGGAAAGCCACTGTTTGTCCCTAAAGTTCTTTGGTTCTATGCTAGGGGCCACTGTATCTCTTGCCAGGGTGTAAGTGCCCAAATTACGGGTTCTGGTGGTAAAGGTAGTACCTCGTTTATAGGTAGAGGAATAACTGGGTTTTAGGTCTTTATCCAATCTCCCTATAAATAACTGCGCTTTTTCCTCATTGGTGTATTTGCTAACATCAAAAGTGATGGTGAAATTTCTGTGTGCCGGCACCGTATTATTGTGGATGGTAACAGTATCTTGTCCTTTTTTAAGGTCTATAAAGAAGTTGTCATAAAAAGTATTCGCGGGGAAATATACCTTGGCTCCCCCAAGATCAAAATTCATCGGTTTTTTAGCAAGGATGTAGTAATCGGTCTTTTCTTCCTTTCTAGGGATCAGTATTTCTTGTCTTTTACCTTCTACTGGAATGATTAATTTGGTGTTGTTGCCAGCTAGGTCACTGATTTGGATTTCTACATTGTATGAAAGTCCTTCATTGATCTCCACCTTTCCGTCATTGTATAAATTTTGATAGATCCCCAATAGGTTGCTGGACTTTTTATAGGTCTTTTGAATCCTTTCACCATAGGTGGCATAGTGCGGATAATCTATTAGGGTGTTGATATACCTGCTCTCTGGAAAAGAAAAAGTCTCAAACCTATATTCGGAATAAACCCTGCCGTTTACGGATTTTTTTATGGAATAGGGGCCATTTTTGTTGGCCGCCAAATCTTGTCGGTCATAAGTATTGATGCCAAACCCTATGAGTCCGGAAGCAGTTACCTTGTCAGCCAAAAAAGTACCATCTGCCTGCCTGTGGTATTTTAGCTGTACTTTTTCCTGACTCTGATTTACTTGGGCATTTTCCGATAGGGGATATGCATAGGCAGCCAGTAGGGTGGGACTGGTGGCATCCCTAACCTCCAAGCCATAATATAGTGGGTTGGTGGGCATTTCCGATGCACTGGTCCTTATTTCAAAATGGAGATGGGGACCGGCAGAACCTCCGGTGTTTCCAGTATAGGCAATAAGTTCCCCTTTATTGAGGGGAATATCTGTACTGCTAGGGAAAATCTCTACTTCGTATGATTTCTTTTGATACTGTACCTTTTTTACATAGGCTTCTATTTCTGGAGAGAATTTCTGTAAATGGGCATACACAGAGGTATAACCATTAGGGTGAACTATATACAGGGCCTTTCCGTACCCCCAGTGCGACACCTTTATCCTAGAAACCCTACCATCACCAATGGCATAGACAGGAAGCCCCTCCCTTTGTTGGGTCTTTATATCTATTCCTGCATGGAAATGGTTAGCACGTAATTCGCCAAAGGTACCCGATAGAATAAGGGGAATATCCAAGGGAGGTCTAAAGGCATCCGTAGGATAATTTTTTTGTCCATAAACCATAAGTGTTAGTAATAAATAGCATCCTAATTGTATCCCTCTCATAATTATTCGTAAATTGAAGCGAAAGTAATTAATACCGTTCAAATTGAAAAAAAAGTCTTAGTTTTAAATACGTTACGTGTTGTAAGAGTTCAGCCTGCTTCGGTAGGGAATACATTACTTTTAGAATAATTGAAAAAAGAATTGCTAAGTAAGACGAGGTATATTAACTTTGTGTAAAATGCATTGCTATTTGCATATGGGTGAATTGATTGAAATTGTAGATTCTTTAGAAAATAAAGTTAGTAAGTTATTGCACCAGTTAGCGCTTTTGCAAGACCAAAACATTAGGTTGGAAGAAGAATTGATAGCCGTAAAAAACGAATACGAAGTAATGACTGCTTCCGTAGAGGAATGGCAGGACAAATACAATTCCCTGAAGTTGGCAAATACAATACTGGGCAGTGATACAAACAAGACTGAAGCTAAGCTTAAGATAAATACATTAATACGCGAGTTGGACCACTGTATAGTGCAACTTTCGGAATAATGTAATGTAAATAATATGGCAGAAAAGCTCAAAATAAAGCTTTCTATAGCAGATAGGGTATATCCGTTAACTATAGACCCTTCTCAGGAAGAAGGTCTAAGAAAGGCCGCTAAGAATATAGATCAGTTGGCGAAAAAATTTGAGCAAAATTATGCCGTTAGGGATAAACAGGATGTGCTTGCCATGTGCGCACTCCAATTTGCCTCTAAAATTGAGCAACAAGGAATAGATCAATCGGAAGGGGTTGCAGAGACCACAGAGCGACTCAATGCACTGAATGATTTGATAGATTCCAAGCTAGGAATAAAATAACGTTCTTTTAAATAGATATAGTTACTGCCCACATTGGTAATTAATTTTTGACAAACTCAACACTAATTTGTTTGAAAAGGGTGAGTTTAGATTGTAAAAGCAGGCCTTACTAGTATAAGGATCCTTGATCAGTCTGGTAGCCCTAAACCTGTTTATAGGGGTTTGTACAAATCTTCCGTCAATGTGGGCTTTTTTTTTACTAATTTTTAACATACATATGGAGAGTATAGCAATAATAATGGGTTTAGTTGGACTGGTGATCGGTTTTGCCATAGCCAAGATGATGGAAAAAGGCAAGGCGTCCAAGATCATTGCCAACGCAAAAAAGGAAGCAGCCAATATCGTTAAGGCAGCTAAAATTGAAGGGGAGAATATAAAGAAGGACAAAATATTCCAGGCCAAGGAGAAATTCTTAGAGCTGAAGGCCGAACACGAAAAGGTGATCATCAATAAGGATAAGAAGATTGCCGAGTCCGAAAAACGTACCAGGGATAAGGAATCGCAGGTTAGTGGAGAGCTAGCGAAGGGTAAGCGAATGAACGAGCAGCTAGAAGGCAAATTAAAGGAGTTAAAGAATAAAAGTGAATTCTTTGATAAAAAGCAGGCCGAGCTAGAAAAACTGCACAGAAGTCAGGTGCAACAATTGGAAGTTATTTCCGGATTATCTGCTGATGATGCAAAGTCCCAACTATTAGAATCCCTAAAGGAAACTGCTAAGTCTGATGCCATGTCGTTTATACAAACTACCATGGAGGAGGCCAAGCTTACCGCACAACAAGAGGCCAAGAAAATAGTGATTAATACCATTCAGCGTATTGGGACCGAGGAGGCCGTTGAAAATTGTGTTTCGGTATTTAACTTAGAGTCAGACGATGTTAAGGGTAGAATTATTGGTAGGGAAGGAAGAAACATTAGGGCTTTAGAAGCTGCTACAGGAGTAGAGATTATTGTAGACGATACCCCAGAAGCCATTATTCTTTCTTGTTTCGATTCCGTTAGGAGGGAAGTAGCAAGATTATCGCTCCATAAATTGGTGACCGATGGAAGGATACATCCGGCACGGATCGAGGAAGTTGTGAAAAAGACCGAAAAACAAATAGAAGAGGAGATCGTAGAAATTGGAAAGCGTACCGTAATAGATTTGGGGATACACGGATTGCATCCAGAATTGATTAAAGCGGTGGGGAGAATGAAATATAGGTCTTCCTATGGCCAAAACTTATTGCAGCACTCCAGGGAGGTGGCAAAACTCTGCGGGGTTATGGCGGCCGAGCTTGGCGTAAATCCAAAAATGGCGAAACGAGCAGGACTGTTGCACGATATTGGTAAGGTGCCCAATACCGAAGCCGAAGTAGAAACACCACACGCTATTCTTGGAATGCAATGGGCCGAGAAGTTTGGTGAAAAAGAAGACGTTTGTAATGCTATTGGTGCGCACCATGATGAGATTGAAATGAAAAACCTGATTGCACCTATTGTGCAGGTGTGTGATGCCATTAGTGGAGCTAGGCCTGGTGCTAGAAGACAGGTGCTAGATTCGTATATACAAAGGCTAAGGGATTTAGAAGAGATTGCACTTGGATTTGGTGGGGTTCAAAAAGCCTATGCCATCCAAGCAGGAAGGGAACTCAGAGTGATTGTTGAAAGTGAGCGTGTAAGCGATGATAAGGCAGCACAGTTATCTTTTGAGATTTCCCAGAAAATACAGACCGATATGACCTATCCTGGTCAGGTTAAAGTTACCGTAATCCGAGAAACAAGGGCGGTGAACGTTGCAAAATAATTTTAGTGGGAAGTTATCATTAGGGGCATTTGGCTGCTTAGTGATTTCTTTTAAAAAGTCATTCTTGATATAGGGGGTTGCCCTGTGTTTAGAGTGACTTTTTTAGTTGGGGTAAATAGTGCTGATTATAGAGTGTTGTAAAACGGATCTCACTGGCTGGCATCTGTGCTTCTTCATATCCAAGATTAAAAGGATAGTCCATGGCCTTTCTCTACCTTGCATGCTGGGATTAGCGGGAAAATATACCCTAGGTACTATATCTATTTAAAGTGCCATAGAAGCGCTTTGTTATAGATGGTAAAATTATCTGTTGCTGTGCAGTACCCTTTTACGTAAAAACCCCATTTGCCGCTAGGTAAATGGGGTTTTGGTGATTTTTAGAAACACTACAACTAGGCCTCTTTTTCCTCGTTGTTTTGCTCCTCTTCGGCCTCTTGGGCTTCCTTGGTTAAATTATGGGCTAAAATATTCAGTTTTTTTAACTTCGCCTTCCAGGTAGCTAAGGATTCCTTGTGCTTGTTTATTTTTTTGATCACATCTTTAACTAGCGGATTGTCTTCGGAGGCATTGGAGAAGAATTGGAGGTTGTTTTCTAACTGTCTGATCTCGTTTTTGCTCTCATCTATCTTTCGCTTAATGAAGGTGCGTTCGTTGGCAATAGCGTAATCGTTGTCATTATTAGCCAAGCGCTGAATCTTATTTCCGTATTTTAATAGCTCGGCTTCTTGTTTACTAATATCGAGCTTTTTAAAAATAGCATCTAATATCTTATTGAATTTGGCATTGATGCTCATTTTATTGTAAGGGACCCTTCCAGATTCCTTCCATTCGGCAATGAATTCTTTGATGGTAGCCAAGTCTTTATCCTTATCCCCACTTAATTCAAATTCCTTAAGTCGGTCTAAACAGGCATTCTTTTTCTCAAAATTCTCTAACTCCTCTTTTTGAGCCTCGTTTTTCAAGGCATGGAAACGATCAAAGTAATGGTTGCACGCGGCTTTAAATTCCTTCCAGATTTTATCTGAATACTTTCGTGGAACATGGCCTATCTTTTTCCATTCACTTTGGATCCTTTTCATCTCCTGTGTGGTCTGCTCCCATTCTTCACTGTCTTTTAGGGAAACTGCTAGATCTAATAAGGCTCGTTTCTTATCTAGGTTAATCTGCTGTTCCTTCTTGAGGTTCTTGTAAAAGTTGTTCTTGTTTCTATTGAACTCTCTAACGGCACTTTTAAAACTAGCCCAAGTTTGCTCATTTACCTTTTGAGGAACCTTCCCTGCTTTGAAAAATTGTTCGCGAAGGCTTTCAATCTCCCGTATCTGTTGCTGCAATTCCTTATGCTTGTTGGCGGTGGAGGAAGCTATTTTCTTTATGGAGTTGATTATTTCATTTTTCTTCTCCAAATTGGCTTCATATACCTTTTCAAGGTCCTTGTAGTATTCTTGTCTACGCTGGTGCAACTGCTTGGTAGCCTTGCTAAAGCGCTCCCATATTTCCTCTCTGTGCTCCTTGGCTACGGGGCCAATTTCCTCTTTCCACATTTTGTGCAGGCTTTGGAGCTCTTGAAAGGCCTTATGTAGGTCTTTTTCCGTTGCCAAAGCTTCGGCACGTTCTGCAATTTTTAGCTTTTCCTCGTAATTGTGCTTAAAATCCAGATCCCTAAGTTCCCTATTTAAATGAAGGAAATCGTAGAAAAGTTCTATATGGTGATGGTAGGTTCGCCAAACATCATTGTAATTGGTGCGCGGTACAGGACCTGCGGTTTTCCATCGCTCTTGGATATCCTTAAAATTCTTATAAGTAGTGTTTATATCCTCCTCTACATTTATAAGACCTTTAAGCTCCTCAATAATTTCTAGCCTTTTCGTTAAATTGGATTTAAGGCCTTGTTCTAAATTTTTATAATAGGCATTTCTTTTCTCTCGGTAATCCGAGTATACCTCATTAAACTGTCTTTTGGTTACGGAGTTGTATCTGAAATCTATTTCATTTCCTCCACTTGCTATGAAGTCCTCCTTCTTTTCTTCCAGGAATTCCTGAAATTTTTGATCAAACTCATATTTAATGGAATCTACGTGTTTTTTTATAGCCTGTACTTTCTCATTACGTACCAATCGCTGCAATTCTCCCACCAAGTTTTCCATGGACATGGAGTGGTAGTCTGGCATAGGAATATGGTGACGTTGCTGATTGTCTGTATCTTCGGCATCCTCCGCGTTAGATTCATCGATTTCGTCCAGTATATCCGCTTCCTTTTCAGTTGCACTGTCCTTGGCGTCCGATGTTTCGGAGGGTGTCTTTATATCCTTTGTTGTTTCCGCTGCCGAACTGTTGCCATCTTCTTTATTATTTCCCTCAGCTTCGCTACTATTTACCCCCTTAACATCATCAAGCTGAGGTTCCGCTATTTTATTGGAGTCCGTTGAACCGTCTGGGGCATCTGTCGCCTCTTTTCCGTTTGTGGAATTTGGGGATGCATGATGGTTTTCTTCCAAATTATTCGAGGGTGTTACGTTCCCTGAAGTATCTTCCTCCCCTACATTGTTCTGTAGTTTATTTTCTTTGTCTTCTAACATTTTCTGAATGTTTATAGCTATTGGGCCGTAATGTACAATAATAATATTACAACCTATTCATTAACAAAGATAAGGAAACTTCTGTTTAAGAGTGCGACCTTAATAATATGAAATGCATCTATTGAAAATCAGTGGGTTAGGGCGATTAATGCTAAGAGTTCCAGATTTCCCATGCTTTTTCTGCCTGTAACTGAAGCATTTTTGCCCCATTGCAGATTTTTGCCCCAGCTTGTTCCCCAGCTGCTAAAAACGCTGTTTTTTCGGGATTGTATATCAGGTCGTATAATAGGTGTTTGGTCGTAATCCCTTCATAGGGAATAGCAGGTTTATCCGTTACATTGGGATGGGTGCCCAAGGGGGTGCAATTGATTAAAATGCTGTATTTTTCCACCATTGCTGCATCCAGATCGGTATAATTTAACTGGCCCTCTTGCGGATTTCGAGACACAAACTTGAATTTGACGTCTAATTTCCCCAATACATAGGCAATGGCTTTAGAAGCTCCTCCTGTACCTAGAATCAATGCTGTTTTGTGGTGTTTTTCCAAGTGGGGCGCTAAGGATTTATAAAATCCATAGGCATCCGTATTATAGCCCACAGTTTGACCCTCTATTAGCTTTATAGTGTTTACCGCCCCAATGGCTTTAGCCTCAAGATCTATTTGGGTTAAAAAAGGGATAATCTTCTCCTTGTAAGGAATAGTGACATTAAAGCCTTTAATATCTTTGGTGTGCTCCAGAATATCTGGAAATTGATCAATACTATCTAGATCAAAATTCTCATAACTATGGGACTCCAAACCTAACTCCGAGAACTTATTGGAAAAGTATCCACGGGAAAATGAATAGGAGATGTTTCTTCCAATCAGTCCGTATCTATGCCTTTCTCTGTTTATTTTTTCCATACCAATCCAAAGCTAATAATATAAAAATTCCAAAAATGATAAAAAATATGGCCCACCAGGTCTCTCCATCGGTCATATCTGGCCAATAGCGTTCATAATTCGTAATTATGGGGTTGTCATTGCTATCTTTAAGAACATTCCCTTGTCCATCTGTCTTGTACAGACTGCGTTTCCATGGCCATACAACCCCCAAGGAGCCTGTGATGAAGCCAATGATTACTGCAGTGGTAATGTGTTTAAAATGTTTTAATACATAGCTCAGTAGGTGAGAAAGGCTTACTAGTCCAATGGCCGATCCGGCAGTAAATACGCCCAATACCTTAAGGGTGTTTAGTCGCTTTGTATTGTCTATGAAGCTGAAATCTCCCATCAAGACTTCGGCAATAGTGTCGTATAATGCGTTTACGGAGTCTACCAAAAGAAGTACGTAGTTTCCTAATAGTATCAGTATAAATGAGCCAGAGAGCCCTGGGAGTGTCATTCCTGAAACACTGATAATGCCACAGAAAAAGATAAACAATAGGTTGTCGTTCTCTGTCGCCGGATTTAAAAAGCTAATAGATACCCCAATTAACAGACCGATGATACCTGCTGGTACGGTTTTTTTACCCCAATAGGAAAAATCCTTGGATATATAATAAATAGAGCCTAGGATCATGCCGAAAAAAGAGGCCCACACAAATAATTCTTGATGTTCTAGGAAATAATCCAGTAGTTTGGAAATGCTAAAATAACTGATAAGCATACCTATAATTAACAGGGATAAAAACTGTCCATTAGTGTACTGATAAAAGCTTTTAAATTTTCCATTTATTAACAATTTAAAGGCTTTTCCGTTTACTTTTTGCAAGGAGTAGATAAATTCCTCGTAAAACCCGCCCACAAAGGCTACAATACCACCAGAAACTCCAGGAACTTTATTGGCGGCACCCATAAAAAGGCCTTTGATCACCAAAAACAACTTATCCGTAAAAGTTCTGGGGTTTTTCATGTAGCGATGGCCATTTACTTTTTTGCAGCTAATCTCTCTAGGATAAAAATAAGGGAAAAACCAGTGATGGCTAAGAGAATGGCCAATATTATTTGCGGATCGCCTTCAAAGGAAAAGGGAGAGATGTTCTCCTCCTTTAAAACAACCAGCTTTTCCCCATATAATTTGGTTTCCAGAACTAGTTTCCACGGCCAAATTTTGTTTAAAGAGCCAATGATAAATCCCGTAAGTAAGGCCAGGGTAATGTTTTTATAATGGGTAAACATCCATTTTAAAAGTTTGGCAAAGCTCAGTAGCCCAAATATGGCACCCAAACCTACGGTAAGGACAATCTTAAGGTCACGTTCGTGAACCGCATCTAATATCGTTTTGTAAGATCCCAGTAATACTAGGATAAATGCACCCGATATTCCGGGTAAGATCATGGCGCAGATTGCCAAGGCCCCAGAAAGAAAAAGGTAAGGGAGGGAATCAATGTTTTCCGAGGGGGGAAGAGTGGTCACATAATAAGCGATGGCTGCACCCAATAATAATATAAGTATGGTGGCCGGATTCCATTTTTTAATTTCCTTGCCCACTAAAAAAATACTGGCCAATACCAATCCAAAGAAAAAAGACCATAGGGGAATGGGTTGGTGTTCTAGTAACCAGCTTATGAATTTTGCTAGGGAAAGCACGCTGATGGCTATCCCCACAAGTAGGGCTACTAGGAAGTTGCCGTTCAGTTGGGTCCAAAACGCTTTTAGCCCTTCGGTTTTTAAGGTTTTAAAAAGTGAGGCGTTAACATTATTGATACTGGTAATCAGTTCTTCGTATATACCTGAGATAAATGCGATGGTACCCCCAGAAACACCGGGAACAACATCTGCGGCTCCCATGGCCATTCCTTTTAATGAGATGATAAGGTAACTGATAAAATTGCGCTTTTCCATAAATGATAAAACCACAAAAATAGTGTAATTATCTGGAAGCTTTTTTCACATCTTCAATTAAGTTTGTAACCCATTCAGAATCGGCGAACTGTGGAAATTCGTCTTTGAATAAATGTAATTTATCCATGTCTATCTTTAAGGCATTTATTAGACGGTATTGCGCCCTGGGGTAGTCGCTGATCAATAGATAGTACCCTGCCATTTTGTATTGCATTTCGCTATTATGCGGGTAAAACTCGTGTCCTTGAAGGAGGATCTGGATTGCTGCATGTACATCTAGTGACTGTACCGCTACATCTGCCCAATGGAACCAAGTATCAAACTCGTAGTTTCCTAGTTCAACTGCCTGTTGATAAGCGTAATATGCCTCATCGTTATTTTTTAATGCGGCATGGATTTTAGCACACTTCTTCCAGTACTTGGCGTTTTCACCGTCAATATTAATGGCCTTATTGATGTAATGAAGGGCCTTTTCATAATTTTCCCTCCTAAAGTAATATCCGGTAATAGCCAGCCATCCCTTGTCTAATAAAGGGTCTTCGTGTACGGTGCGGTAGTAGTAGGACTTTGCCTGCTCGTGCTCGCCTAATTTTTCGTAGCATCTACCAATCCTTAAATAGGCGTAAGAAGTGGGATCTTCCATGGCAATGGTAGTCTCATAATTTTCAATAGCCTCTTTGTGGCGACCTAATTTTTCTAGGACTTTGCCTTTCTCAAAATAGGCTCCAATGAAACTGTCGTCCGAAATAATGGCAAAATCGAAGGCTACCAATGCCTCTTTGTACATTTCTTTATAGAAATACATTTTTCCAAGTTGGTGCCATGCTACTTCGCTATAGGGATTTCCTTCTAAGTAGTCGTTTAAATAAGCTATGGCGCCATCATAATCCTCTAAGAATTCGAAGCAGTAAACTACATTGTGAAGGGAAGAGTAATCGTGTTCATCTAAGGCAACGCACTTCATGAAATTATTCCTCGCCTCTTCAAACTTGTCCATAAACAAGTATTCCATGCCTAAGAGGGAATGAATGTCAAAATGATCGTCCGTAAGCTTTAAGGCATGCTGTAATAGAGATACTGCGGCCTCGTGATTGTCTTTTTTGGAGTAGATATTAGCGCGTTGGATAAAAATCTCTTCATTGCTGCTGTCCACTGCCTGTAGCTCATCGAGCATGGATTCTGCCTGCTCTAGGTTATTTTCAAAAACCATAACCTCAATGGAAAGTAGTTTTAATGAGACGCTATCGGTATGTTGTTGCAGTCCTATTTTTATGGCTTTCTTAGCCAAAGCTATTTTGCCCTTGTTTAAATAATGGTGAATAATATCCTGAAAGTCTTCGGCATCAAAGAAGTAGATATCATCGGTCTTCAGCATGGATTCAAACTTGGCAATCGGCTGTCCAGATCTTTCATTTGGTTCTAACGGCATAGGATCTTCTTGTTATTCATTTGGAACTAAAATAGTCTTTACACTACTTGAAACCCCATGGACTGGGGCTTTATTATTAACAAAATAGTTAACAAATTATTGTTGGGATTCGTTTAGTAGGTCAAGAATCAGCTTACAACCTTTCTTAATCTCCTCATTGGAAATGGTTAATGGTGGGGAAATTCGGACCGCTTTGGGTTCAAATAGTAGCCAAAAGAGTATTAAACCATTTTCGGCACATTTTAGGATCAGGTTGTTTACCACTTCTTCGTTTTCCAATATCAGGGCCAACATAAGACCTTTACCCCTAATTTCTTTTATGAGGGGATGCACCAATAGCGATCTAAATAATCGTTCTTTTTCCAAGGTTTCCGCTATTAGGTCTGTCTCGGTAAGCTCTTGAAGGGTAGCCAAACTGGCCGCCGCAATAACTGGGTTTCCCCCAAAGGTGGTGATGTGCCCTAATTTTGGGCTGTCTTGTAGGGACTGCATCATTTTCTGTGATGCCACAAAAGCTCCTACGGGCATACCACCGGCCATTCCCTTTCCAATCACCAAAATATCTGGAGTGCAATTAAAGTGTTCAAAGGCAAAAAGCTTTCCCGTACGTCCAAATCCCGGCTGTATCTCGTCTAGGATCAGCATGGCGCCCACAGAGTTGCAACGCTGCCGTACCTTTTCTAAATAGTTATTCTCTGGAAGTATAAATCCGGCGCCCCCTTGAATGGTTTCCAAAACTACGGCAGCGGTCTTTTCCGTGATCATTTTTAGGTCTTCCTCCTCATTAAAGTTGATAAAACTCACATCAGGAATCAAGGGTCTAAAGGCACTCTTTCGTTCTTCGTATCCCATGATGCTGAGGCTACCCATGGTATTGCCGTGATAGGCCTTTTTAGCGCTTATTATTTGGCTCCTTCCCGTATACCTTCGTGCCAACTTTAAGGCGCCTTCCATGGCTTCTGTTCCAGAGTTTACCAAATAAGTAGTCTCTAAAGGGGCGGGGAGGTTGTCTGCCAATAGTTTGGCGTATTCTACCGCTGGTTGCTGTACATATTCCCCATACACCATAACGTGCATGTATTTTTCTGCCTGGTCTTGGATAGCACTTACCACTCTTGGGTGGCAGTGGCCCAAAGTGCAAGCAGATACTCCTGCAACAAAATCTAAATGGGCCTTACCTTGGGTATCGTAAATATAACTACCCTTGGCATGGGAAACTTCCAAAGCCAATGGGTGTGGGGACGTTTGTGCCTGATGTTTAAAAAAATCCTCTTTCGTCATCATCGTACTTAATTTTTTACATTTTTCAATAACCGTTAGTTTCTAAATATACCCTTCAATTTTATACACTCTATGTATACCTTCCTTTTATGACATTTTAATAATGCCAATAAAAGGAGTGGGGCGACTTAGTTTACGGTAGAATCTTTTTCTATGGGGATTAGTTGTTTTCTTGGATGTTTAGGGTTTACCACTGGAGGGGTAGCTCTTGGGCGAGAGAGATTTATGGAATCGCGTTTCTTTTCTTCCTCCAGAGCTTCCGTAGGGTCAATATCAACATCAATTGGGTTGTTGATCCCTTGTATAATGGGGAGAATAAGATTGTTGTCATCTTCGTCAAAGATATCATCCTTGCTTAGGATACGCTCATCCCCTCGCCAGACAAACCCCTTCAGCTGTCTACTATTTTCGGGCAATTCTTTTTCGGGAAAGATATCGCCATCTGGTTCGGTGATAAAGGTAATATCCTCTATTTCATTATCTGCCATGGTCATCTGTATAGCGCTGCATATGGTCTTGTCTATCCCTATTAACTCTTGGTCGTCGTTGTAGAGGTAGTAGATTACTTCCGTGTTCCTTACCAGATCTATGATGCGCAGTTCGTTGTCTATAAACTGCCCAAATAGGTCCTTGCCCTTGGCTTGGTTAAAGCCAACTTTTCCAATGGTGTCCTTGGCAATAATAAAGGCATTATTGATAACTTTTAGGGAATCTAGCTTCTCTGTTTTTGTATTGGTAAGTAGATGGATGCTATCCCCGGTCATCTGGTTCTCCCCATTCCATATGATGGGTCTGGTAATCAGTTGGGTGATGCCGGTTTTTTGGTCAAAATGAATAGAGTCACATTTTCCGCTTAGCGCTGTCTTATAGAATTTCGCATTTTTAAATGCCCTTAAAATTCGTTCGTCCGGTTTTCCTGTGAGCATAAGGGTATCCCCATGGATGTACAGGGAGTCTTGCTCTACAAGATTTATAGCGACTGCCCTTTTGGTGGCGAAAACGGAGTCTTGCGCCTTGTAGACTTCTGCGTAATGGGCGCGAATCACCCCGTTGTTAATGGTGTCTTTGATGATAATGTTATTAGTGGCCGAGGCAAACTCGGTCTTTTTATCAAAAAAGACACTGTCCCCATGGATAATGCGGTTGTTGTAATCTATTCGAGTGTTTTTTATGCCGTATCCACTTTCCACATTGGTGTCATAGAATCCGCGTTCGCAGTATATTTCGTATCCTTCCCCTGTAATGGTGGAAGGGCCGTATAGATAGGCGTTCTTAGATTCGGTATAGTAATCCAACTGCTTAGAGACCAATTTAAATTGGGGGTTGGTAAGGTTTACGCTATCTAAGAATTGGGATTTTTTTAATTGTGTAAAATATCGGCCAATTTTACTTTTTAGGGTATTGCTACTGTCTACCACAGTGCCATAATCTTGATAAAAGGCTTCCTGGTTATTCCTGTCAAACCGAAGGGTATCTGTGGTGAGGGTCATACTTGTATGCTTAAGAATTACATTGTCCCAAGCTTTGGCGAGGTTGCTGTCGCCGTTATAATCAATATACCCACTGGTAAGTTGAACCGAATCTCCTTGTTGAAGTCGGATGTTCCCTACCGCCCTAAGTTTATTCTCATTTCTGTAATAAATAGCAAGATCGCACCAGAGATCTGCGCCCTCATGTTCAAACTGTACCTGTTGGTCGTCCTTGCTGAAAATTGCTGCACCCGGGTATCGGTCCTCATTTTTAGTAAAGGTTCCTCCATACACAATATTTATCTGTTTACTATCGGAAGGCGTTTCTTGTGTATAGCCATTCCCAAGGACAGATAGGGCAACTAATAAGAGAATATATTTGTGCAAATCATTAAAATTTTGATCAAAAATAATATATTTTGAATGAGGAAGATATTGTTTGGGATAGATTTAGTAAAGTGCAGTATGTAAAAAGCCATCTCTAGGATGGCTTTTTAGTGTTATCTGTATATGGTCTGGGTCCTGTCTGGCCCAACGGATACAATTTTGATGGGGACTTCCAATTCCTTTTCCAAGAAGGAAATGTAGTCCAACAGGGCTTTTGGAAGCTCCTCGGCCTTGCTCATCTTGGTTAGGTCTTGTGCCCAACCTTTCATTTCGGTGTACACCGGGGTTACATGTTCTGGTTCTATGTTGTAAGGGAAGTGTTTTATTTGGGTTCCCTCATAATTATAGGCAGTACATATTTTTAAGGTTTCGAATCCACTGAGGACATCGGCCTTCATCATCATCAATTCTGTAACTCCATTTATTTCCACGGCATATTTTAAGGCAACAAGGTCTAACCAACCACAACGTCTAGCCCTTCCGGTGGTAGCGCCAAACTCGTTTCCAATACGGGCCATATTCTCTCCATTTTCATCGAAAAGCTCGGTGGGGAACGGTCCGCTACCTACCCTAGTGGTATAGGCTTTAAAGATACCCTTCACCTCCTTTATTTTATTGGGAGCTACTCCTAAACCGGTGCAGGCACCTGCTGCAGTAGTGTTAGAAGAGGTTACAAACGGATAGGTTCCAAAGTCTATATCCAGTAAGGATCCTTGGGCTCCTTCGGCTAAGATCTTTTTTCCTTCACGTTGGGCGTTAAATATGTACTCCTCGCTGTCTATAAAGGTTAGTTTTTTCAACTCCTCTACAGCTAGGAAGAAATCTGTTTCCAACTCTTTTAGGTTGTACTGGATGTCTACGTTGTAAAAGGCAATCATAGCCTCGTGCTTATTAGCCAAAGCTCTATATTTCTCTTTCCAATCAGAAAATTCTAGATCGCCAACACGTAAGCCGTTCCTTCCTGTTTTGTCCATGTAAGTGGGGCCTATTCCCTTTAGGGTAGATCCTATCTTGGCTTTTCCCTTGGAAGTTTCCGAGGCCGCATCCAATAAACGGTGGGTAGGAAGTATCAAGTGTGCCTTCCTCGAAATGAGAAGTTTGGATTTAATGTCTAGGTTAAATCTCTTTAAGTTGTCTAGCTCTTTCTTGAATATAACGGGATCGATAACCACACCATTGCCTACAATGTTGATAGCGTTCTTGTGAAAGATACCCGATGGGATAGTGTGTAAAACATGTTTAATTCCATCAAATTCCAGCGTATGACCTGCGTTGGGTCCGCCTTGGAAACGTGCAATAATATCGTATTCCTTGGTTAAAACATCCACTATTTTCCCTTTCCCTTCGTCTCCCCATTGGAGTCCGAGTAGTAAATCTACTGCCATTCTTTATGTAATTGGATTAATTATTTGTGTTCTCTTCTTTATTTCGGGTCCCATAAAAATAGAGGGAATGTGTATTGATCTTTATATCAAAAATTTCCTCTATGGTTTGTTTAATTGCTTGGATACGGGGATCGCAGAATTCCATGACCTCCCCAGTATCGGTTAAAATCACATGATCGTGATTTCTATCAAAATAGGATTTCTCATATTGAGCTTGGTTCTTCCCAAATTGATGTTTCCTTACCAATTTGGATTCCAATAAAAGCTCAATGGTATTGTACAATGTAGCCCTACTGACCCTATAATTCTTATTTTTCATTTTGATGTAGAGCGACTCTATATCAAAATGATCCTCACTTTTATAGATTTCCTGTAGAATGGCATAGCGCTCCGGTGTCTTTCTGTGTCCGTTTTCCTCAAGGAAAGCAGTGAACACACCTTTTACAATTTCTTGATTATTATTGTCCCCCATAAAAAAGTACCCTGCATTAAAATACAAATGTACAGTTAAAATTTAAATTCTGGATATTTTATCGATGCCGTTGATCTGCTTTAGCTTTTCTATAACCCTTTTTAGTATAATATTGTTTTTTACAACAAGAGTTATCCGTCCGGTAAAGGTACCTCCGTCCGTGCTAAAGTTTAAATTACGCATATTGACATGTAAATTCCCTGAAATAACAGCTGTGATATCACTGATTAATCCTAAGTTGTCTATTCCGGTCAGTTTAATCTCAACAGTAAATTCTTCCTGGGAAGAATCGATCCATTTGGCAGAGATGATCCGATAGGCATAATTGGACTGAAGGGATATGGCGTTGGGGCAATTTTTCTTATGCACCTTAATGCCTTCGTTAACACTTACAAACCCGAACACTTCATCCCCAGGTATCGGGTTACAGCACTTAGAAAGTTTATATTCTAGCTTATCTTCTTCCTTTCCAAATACAAGGGTGTCAAATTTATCGGTAATCTCCTCCTTGTTAACATCGACTGGGGCAGGGGTTCTCCGAATCTTATTTTTGAAGAAGCTGATAAAGGCATTGCTATAAGAAGCAGCAAAGTCCTTGATCATCTGATTATCTATTGCGCCTATAGCTACCCTATAGAACAAGTCTAGGCTGGTCTTTAGCTTAAAGTAGATAACCATTTTATTAATGGTATCCTCGTTTAAGTTAATTTTCTGGGATTTAAGTTTACGCCTAAGTACTTCCTTCCCTTCCATGGCCGCAATTTTCTTCTCCTCGCGCAAAGAAGATTTAATTTTGGACCGGGCCCTAGCCGTAGTAGCATAGTCTAACCAGCTTTGATTTGGGGAGGCAGATTTTGAGGTGATGATCTCTACCTGATCTCCACTCTGAAGCGTGGTGTTTAACGGAACCAATTTGCCGTTTACCTTGGCGCCCCTTGTATGCATGCCTACTTCCGTATGGATGTTAAATGCGAAATCTAGTGGGGTAGCTCCCTTGGGCAGCGATTTTAACTCTCCCTGTGGGGTGAAGACAAAAATCTCCTTGGAATATAGGTTTAGTTTAAACTCTTCAACAAAATCTACCGCATTAGAATTGGCATTCTCCAAGGCTTCCTGAAGCTTATTTAGCCAACCTTCAATTCCCTGTTCCTTTTGATCACCGTGTTTGTATTTAAAATGCGCGGCATATCCCTTTTCGGCGATCTCGTGCATTCTTTCACTTCTAATTTGTACCTCTACCCATCTTCCTTTAGGGCCCATGACGGTAATATGTAGGGCTTCATAGCCGGTAGATTTGGGTGAGGAAATCCAGTCCCTTAGTCGCACTGGATTGGGAGTGTAGTGATCGGTAACGATGGAATAGATCTTCCAAGCGATAAACTTTTCGTTGTGCCGGTCCGACTCATAGATAATTCGAAGGGCAAACTTATCGTAAATTTCATCGAAGGTTACATTCTGAACCTTCATTTTGCGGCGAATGGAGAAGATAGATTTCATTCGCCCCTTTATTTGATAGTTGAGGTTTTCCTTGTCTAAAGAATCCTTGATAGTCTGTGAAAAGGCGTCTATATAGGCCTTTTGGTCTTCCTTAGATTCTTCAATTTTACTTAAGATATCGGCATAAACCTCGGGTTCCGTATACTTTAGACTAAGGTCTTCTAATTCTGTCTTAATATTGTATAGCCCTATTCTATGTGCCAAGGGGGCATAGATGTATAGGGTTTCGGACGCAATTTTTACCTGTTTGTGCTCTGGCATGGAATCCATGGTGAGCATATTGTGGTAACGGTCCGCAATTTTTATGATAATAACCCGTACATCATCATTCAGCGTTAAGAGCATTTTTCTAAAATTCTCTGCCTGCTGGGAGATGTTCATGTCCTTGTTAAGGTGGGCAATCTTGGTGAGTCCATCAACAATACGAGCTACGGTTTCCCCAAACATACGCTCAATATCCGCTAGGGTATACTCCGTGTCCTCCACCACATCGTGCAAAAGGGCAGAAGCAATGGAGACCGCATCTAACCCTATTTCGGAGGCTACAATTTTAGCAACCGCTATGGGATGGAAAATATAGGCTTCCCCAGACTTCCTTCTTTGGTTTTTATGGGCATCCACGGCAACGTCAAAGGCAGAGCGTATCAGTTTCTTATCCTCATCGGTAAGGGTCTGATAGCTTATGCGAAGCAACTCCTTGTATTGCTTGGCAATCTTTTTATTCTCCTGTTCTATTGCAGCTTCGGTCATCATATCTTAAATTTAATACAAACTGAAACAAAACACAACAAAATCTATGCCTTTAAGTTTCTAATCCGTGCTATTAGCGGAGGATGAGAGTAATGCATAAAAACATAGGCGGGATGTGGTGTTAGGTTGCTGAGGTTATTTTTGGATAATTTTTTTAGGGAACTAATCAACGGCTGTGGAGACAAGGTTTCCTTGGCATAATTGTCTGCCTGATATTCAAAAGCCCTAGACATCATATTCATTACTAGACCAGTTATTTCCGAAATGGGACTGTATAAAATTCCGAAACCTATCAGTGCTGCGTGGAAACTAGGCTGGGTAACCCCAATTGCCAGCGAGATCCCAGGTGTATTAATAAATATGGAAAGCACGTAGAGGGTTAGTCCCGTTAGCAAAAGGGAGATAATGAGGTTGTAAATGATATGTTTCTTTTTGTAGTGACCTACCTCATGGGCCAGGACGGCCACTATTTCTTCTTCTTCTAAATCATTGATTAACGTGTCGTACAGCGTAATTCGCTTTTCCCTTCCAAAGCCCGAAAAATAGGCGTTGGCTTTGGTAGAGCGTTTAGAACCATCAATAACAAAAATATTCTTTATCTCAAATCCAACTTTATTGGCGTATGCCTCTATCATCTGTTTAAGGCTACCGTCTTCTAAGGGAGTCTGCTTGTTAAAGATAGGGACAATGAGTCTGCTATAAAATAAATTCATGAAGAGGGACACTGCGGCCACCAATATCCAGGTGTAGATCCAAAAATTGGTGCCAGCCCATTCAAAGAATAGTATAATTAAGGCCAGTATTCCACCGCCTAGAATAATGGTCATGACCCATCCTTTAGCCTTATCTAACCAAAATAATTTTTTGGTGGTCTTGTTAAAACCAAACTTTTCTTCGATCACAAAAGTACGGTAATAGGAAAATGGTGTTGTGAGTATATCATTCCCAATGGTAATAATTCCGAAAAATAGCAATGCGGTGACGATGGAGCTGGAACTTATGCTTCTGGCAATAGAATCTACCCATTCAAATCCGCCTAAAATTAAAAATGCTAAGGTAACTATTAGGGAGAACGAGGAGGTAATCCACGCAAACCTATAATTGGTCTTTTTGTATTCTTGGGATTTCCGGTATTCCTCCTTATCAAAGACATCGTTCAGTTCTGGTGGAATACTATCGTTGGATCGTTTTGCATTTAGATATTCCAATCCCCGGTCTATGATAAACTGGATGATTAGAATGGCAATGATACTATAGAAAAGAATATGGGTGTTCATTTTAATTAAATGGAATTTTATGGATTGCAACGCAAGATAGGAGCTTTTGATGGCTGCCGTTAGGGCGTTCGCTGTCTTATGGCCTCAAATATAAGTATTGCTGCCGAGACGGAAACATTCATAGAATCTATTTCACCCTGCATAGGAATGATTATATTTTGGTCAGAATTTTGTAGCCACTCCTCCGATAATCCAGTAGCCTCCGTACCCACCACAATGGCCGTAGGGGTTTTAAAATCTACTAAGGTATACGCCTTGGAGGCAGATAGTGCTGCACAGTATATGCCGATGTCCTTGTTGTTGAGGTATTCAATTACCTCTTGGGTGGTACCTAGGGCAATTGGGGTGGTGAATAAGCAGCCTACACTAGAGCGAATAATGTTGGGATTGTAGAGATCACCTTTGGCATTGGCAATAATCACTGCATCTAATCCCGCAGCATCTGCTGTTCTTAGGAGTGCCCCAATGTTCCCAGGTTTTTCGGGGGCTTCTGCAACTAAGATTAATGGATTCTTTTTCTCTAGCTTTAGTTGTTCTAGCGAATGGCCTTTAGTTTTGCCAATGGCTAAAACTCCCCCAGTTCCTTCCCTATAAGCCAATTTCTTAAAAACCTCCTTGGAAATGGATATTAATTCGGGTGGGGAGTCTATCGTTTTTAGGTGTTCCAAAACAGTTTCCCTAGAAAATAATTCGGGATAATAAAAAAGAGTTTCTAGTTGATAGTTGCCCTTTATGGCCAGCTCCAATTCTTTAATTCCCTCAATCACAAAGCGTCCCTTTTTCTTTCGCTCTCTCGATTTTTCCAATAAAACCAGCGTTTGTTTTACCAGTGGATTCTGAACGCTGTTAATTTCCTTTGTATAGCTCATTGTGACAAAAATAAGCTATTGATGGCAATTATCATGACCAAATTCCCACGCTCCATTCCCTAGAATACGGTAACCGAAATGGAGTAGTACGCCAAATAATGGTTGGGGGAGGCAAGGAGGGAACAATAAAAAAAGGCTTGGAATCACCTACGGTCTCCAAGCCCTTTTTATAATAACTATCTAAATAGATTACTTGCTTTCATATTTCCCCATATACCTTTTCCATAATTTGGTCTGGTGCGTTTCTAGGGAGATGTCCCTTCCGTCTATAAAGGCGCGAGACAATTGGTTGGTGCGCATGTCTAGGGCATCCCCTTGAGAAATGAAAAGGGTAGCGCTTTTACCTACTTCCAAGGTTCCGTAGTCTTGATCTATTCCCAGAATTTTTGCCGGATTGGAGGTGATAAGTTTCAGTGCTTCCTCTGGAGACATACCATGCTGTACTAATTGACCTGCGTAAAACGGTAGGTTTCTGTTTTGGAAATTCATGGCGCTCATGTTTTGCATGGCTACCAAGAGGCCGGCATCCGACAAGATCTTTGGAATCCTATAAGGCAGGTCGTAGTCATCATCATCGTGTCTGGGCAGGTTGTGGGTTGCCCTTACCAAAACAGGAATCTCATGTTGCTTAAGGAAATCAGTGATCTTATATGCGTCATATCCGCCTACTAATACCACATGTTTAATTCCCAATCCTTTAAGAGTGGTAATGGCGTCCATAATTTCTTTCTCGCCATCGGCATTCACATATAATTTTTGCGTGCCTTCAAACAAGCCTTGGGAAGCACTATAGGCAGGATGGTGCTCCGCATTGGTGCTTTTGCCATAGGCTTCGGCACTTTTGAGGAATCGCACAATAGTTGCCGTCTCCGTGGGGTATTCCTTATTGGGTTTATATGCCCGGTCTTCACCTAGCCACCAACGGCCCTGCTTAAAGCTGTTGGGCCAGTTGAGATGTATGCCGTCATCTACTTTTACAACGGCATCTTCCCAATTCCACGCGTCAAACTGCATAACGGAAGAGGATCCAGAAATAGTACCTCCTCTAGGGGCAACCTGCCCTAGGAGGATTCCGTTGGGACGCATGCTCTCTACTACCTTGGATTCGGCATTATAGGCGATAAGACTTCTAACGTGCGGAGTTAAATCCCCTATCTCTGCCCGGTCATTGGTAGCTCTTACCGCATCTACTTCTATTAGCCCTAAAGAAGTGCTAGTAGCGATAAATCCTGGGTATACGTGTTGTCCTTTGGCATCTATCACCGTACCGGTTCTAGCAATTTTTGTGTTGGCGTCGCCCACAAAGGTGAGTTTGCCATTTTCAAACATGATTAAGGAGTTTTCAATAACCTCCCCGTTGCCCAAATGGGCAACGGCGCCCTCAATGCTAAATCCTGTTTTTTGCTCGGATGCTGGTGTTTGTTGGGCATAAATGGGAATGGCACACAGTACGAGTGCTATAATTATAGTAAGTTTAATATTTTTCATTTTGTATCGGTTTTTAAAGGCTGTCACAATGAAATTCTTCTTTATTGCTCTTCTTTGGTTCTTGGGTGGCGTTGCCTTTTTTCTTTTCCTTAAGCATTAAATTGATCAATTTGGCTTTCTCTTCCTTAATGGCTTCCCTTTGTTGCTTGTCTTTTTCCAAGTCAAAATAGACTGCTCCGTCTATCAAGGTTTTCTCTGCCTTGGAGTAAACAGACAATGGGTGGTGGCTCCACAGCACTAGATCTGCATCCTTACCTTCCTTAATACTACCTACTTTATCATCTATGTGTAAGAGTTTTGCCGGATTGATGGTTACTGTTTTCCAAGCTTCCAACTCGGACATTCCACCGTACTTCACGGTTTTTGCCGCTTCCTGGTTTAGTCTTCTAGACATTTCCGCGTCGTCACTGTTAAGCGCAACGGTCACTCCTTGGCTCTGTAGAATAGCTGCGTTGTACGGGATGGCATCGTTCACCTCATACTTATACGCCCACCAGTCACTAAAGGTAGATGCACCTGCCCCATGGGCCTTCATTTTATCTGCTACCTTATATCCTTCCAAGATATGGGTGAAGGTGTTTACGGTAAAGTTGAATTTTTCGGCAACTTTCATCAGCATATTAATTTCACTCTGCACATAGGAGTGACAGCTAATGAAACGCTCCCCATTCAAAATTTCTGCTAGGGTTTCCATTTCTTCATCCACTCTATAGGGCTCCCCACTTTTCTTCTTGCGGTCGTACTCCTTGGCGCGCTCAAAATAATTGATGAATAGCTGCTCTACACCCATTCTACTTTGTGGGAATCTGCTGTAGCTACCCCAGTTAGATTGCTTTACGTTTTCTCCCAATGCGAATTTTATAAATTTAGGGGAGTTGTCATAGATCATATCTTCGGCGCTAGACCCCCACTTTAATTTTATTATAGCCGATCTTCCGCCAATCGGATTGGCAGAACCGTGTAATAGCTGGGCAGAGGTAACACCTCCAGCCAAGTTACGGTAGATTCCTATGTGCTCTGGATCCACTACATCTTCCATGCTTACTTCAGCGGTAGAGTTGTGTCCACTTTCATTAACGGATAAGAGCGCAATATGCGTATGCTCGTCAATAATCCCCGCTGTGAGGTGTTTCCCAGTGGCGTCTATTACGGTTGCACCTCTTGCCTTTAGATCTTTTCCAATCTTGTCAATCTTACCATTTTTAACCAGTACATCGGTGGCTTCTAAGATCCCAGCATCTTCACTGGTCCATACCGTGGCATTTTTAAACAAGATGGTTTCTTGTTTTGGTTTGCTGGCATAGCCGTATCCCATATTGGGGTAGGTTACGGGTTGTACCTCTGGTTTTGGATTTTGCTTTTCTTCTTTTGATTTTTCAGAGTGTGGCGCAGTTCTGTTGGCCGTAAAGCTAGTTTCTGTTCCATTAGGCAATATAAGCTTGCCTTTAATATCATTGGAAGCTGGATCTACCTTAGCTACCAACCTGTGTACTTTGTCTCCTTCTTTATTGTGGAAGGTTAAGTTTAACCACTGCTGGTCGTAATCTATGCTGGTGGTGCGCTTTTCACCGGCTTGCTTAATTTCTGCCTTAGGCTTGCTGGTTTCACCGCTAATAGAGAGGCTATACTCCTTACCTGCAGCAATTAGGTTATAATCTCCACGTATGTCTTTAAGATTTCTATCATTGATTATGTGTGGCTGTCCCTGTACCCAGTTTTCGTACAGCGTAGTACCTTTGTCAAAAATATCTCCAGAGGTTATTAGGAAGTTGGCATAACTGCCAGGCTGTAGGGAACCTATTTCCGCAGACTTTCCCAAGGTGGCTGCTGGTATAGTAGTCAATGCTTCTAAGGCCTTAGTTTTAGAAAGTCCATACTCAATAGCAGTGGCCAGTTTACTCTTGAATTCTGCGGGTGACTTTAGGTCGTGCAGGGTTAAGCTAAAAGTGATTTTATTTTTCTCTAAAACTTTGGGGTTAGAGGGGGCCTGGTTCCAAAGTCGCATATCCTTTAAGCTAATTAATTGGGCTTGGTAAGGATTGGATACGTCATAAGCTTTTGGGAAATTGATGGGAACAATTAAACTGGCATTGGTGGCCTTTATATCGGCTATGTTCTCATATTCGTTACCCCCAGCTAAGATTACGTAGGGGATATTAAAGGTGTTGCCTATTTTATTGGCACGTAGTATATGGTCTTTATCTCCCGCTTCAAATATTTGAACCAAGTCTTTATTGTTGAGTAAAGATTCCAAGGAGCGATCTTTGGTAGTCACGTTTCCTTTGGCGTACCATTCTGCATCGTAATACATTTGTCTCAAAAGGGCCAAGGATCCCATAAGGGAGCTAGGGTAGGATTGCGATTTTTCAACACTTCTCTTTAAGGAGAAATACTGAGCCGATTTGTCGTCCAAAATCCGTTCAGCATCATTTCCTTTGCCGTTTAAGGCGATGAGGGCGCCGGTACCACGGGCAATTCCGTCTTGAATGTGGGTGTTAACCGTTCCAAAACCTATCTTCCTAAGTTCTTCAGCTTTTTTATCATCGTATTTAAAAACTCCTATGGCATTGTTTTCGGGCATAATATGGTCGTTCCAATAAAACCCTTCCCTAGAAGGCTCATATTGTGCTGTTCGTCCGCGGCTAGATTCCCTTTTTGGTTGTTCTATTCCAAAATCGGAGTAAATATCGATAAAGGATGGATAGATAGACTTTCCTTCTAAATCAATGGATACTGTATTCTTGGGCAAACTCACAGATTTCCCCGCTTGTACCACCTTCCCCTTGTGGATAAGTAAGGTAGCATTGTTAAGTACCTGGGTAGGGGTAACGTAAATTTTGGCATTGGTTAAGGCGGTATAATTTTGGTCTTCTGCCTTAACACCATCATTTTTAGGGAAATAATCCTGTGCAAACAAGGAAATACCGCACCACATCGTGGCGAGGGCAAATAAGCGTAATTTCATAATGAAGCGTGTTAGTTAAATTAGTAGCGCTAAAAATAGCCCATCCCTTACGATAAAGTCAAATGTTTAGTTTTTTTTAACATTTGCAAGGGGTTGTCCATCCCGGTAGGGAGTTTTTTCTTTCACTTCAAGGAAGTGTTAAAGGGGAGTGTCTTGATAGTAATTTACCAAAAGGGTTACCACCGCATGGTAGCTCTGTATACCCTTGGTTTGGTTGTTAGCTTTTAAAAAGGTGTTAAAGATTGCTTTGAAAATAGGTTCAAGGGGATTCTCATGCGTATTCCAGAAATTGGAGACCTCTTGGTAGTTTTTTATTACCCCCGGATTTAACTGTTGATAGGCTTGGTCAAATAAATCCCGATCCCGTTTGGCTAAGTCGTTAAGGCAGTAACTTAATGCATAGGCATAGGCGGCATATTTAAAATAGGGGTCCTCGTTTTTAACGGTTACTAAGTAACCAATAAAGTTGGTTTCATTTTCGGCAGAATATCCCAGTTGGTGACCAATTTCGTGTCCGCTAATAATGGGGAATCTAAAATTTGGTAGTCTTCCATTGGCCTGAGCTTCATTGGTAAAGGGGTTTAGGTACCCTCCATAGCCCATGTAGGTTAGGGGAGTGCTAAAAATGGATTCTTTTATACTTGGTCTGCGGTAGGCGAACATGGGGAATTCCTTTTCCAATGTTCGGTAGCCGTCTAAAGTGATCTCGAAAATCTCCTTTTTACTATAGGGAATCGCTACCATTTTGGTGGTGTCACCAGTTATTTGAAAATGTATTGCATTGGTTTTTTCTACCAATCTATCTACAAAATCCACCAAATCTTGTTCGCTGTGTTGCTCTCTTAGCTCCAAAGTTTTGGCCAGGGGCTCCCTGTAATAATTTAGACCCCATAGCAAATGAAAACTAAAATAAGCTACGGAGGCCACCATGGTTATATCCCTTAAGAACAGGAGTGGCTTTTTACGGATCTGTTTGCGTTTTATAATAAGATATCCTACGGCCAGTAAGATGAGTAGGGCGTAGAGTAGGTCTCCCACAGAAAACGGGATCCATCCCAGAAGGGTGCGCCAAAAACCAGATAGTATGGGGTATAGGCCTTTACTGTAATATTTTTCTATAACCCCGGGGTAATTGCCCACCCATTTAACCAAAAGGATTTGCGGCAAAAGGGATAGGGCGATGAGGTTTTTGATTTTCTGTTCCATCTGCCCAAAAATAACCAATAATCTCGCTTAGTTATTTTTCTATCTGTATTTTTGGGGTTTAGACAGATAACTATGGGAAAAGAAATACGTGAATTGGAGCCAAAGGCGGTATGGAATAAATTTGCAGATCTAAATGCAGTGCCAAGGCCCTCCAAAAAAGAAGAGAGAGTAATTGCTTTTATGGTTGATTTTGGGAAGAACCTAGGATTAAACACCCTTGTAGATGAGGTGGGCAATGTAATTATAAGGAAGCCGGCCACCAAGGGAATGGAAGATCGCAAAACGGTTATTTTGCAATCCCACTTGGATATGGTACATCAAAAAAACAACGATACCGATTTTGATTTTGATACCCAAGGAATAGCGATGTATGTAGATGGCGATTGGGTTAGGGCTCAGGGGACTACCCTAGGGGCCGATAATGGCTTGGGAGTAGCTACTATCATGGCTATTTTGGAAAGCAAGGATATTCCCCACCCAGCCTTGGAAGCACTCTTTACTATAGATGAGGAAACTGGCATGACTGGGGCTAAAGGGCTTAAAGGAGGATTGTTAGAAGGTGAAATTCTCTTGAATCTGGATACGGAAGAAGATGATGAAATAGATATAGGATGTGCTGGAGGGGTAGACATTACCGCCAAAGCCAACTATAAGGAAGAGGAAGTAAACGAAGACACAAAAGCATTTATAATCACGGTAAAGGGGCTAAGTGGAGGTCATAGTGGTATGGATATTCATAAAGGTTTAGGCAATGCCAACAAGATTATGAATACCCTGATTTCGAAAGCTGCCGATGCGGTTGGTGTAAGGATTGCAGAAATAAATGGAGGAGGGTTAAGAAACGCTATTCCTAGGGAGAGCACCGCTTTGGTAACCCTTAGCGCTGCTGAGGTAGGGACCTTTACTGAGAATTTTCAAGGTTGGGTGCAAAGTTTCTCCAAAGAATACGCTGAAACAGAGCCAAGTTTAACGATAACTGCACAACCTGCAGAATCACCGCAGAAGGTAATGGGCAATAAGGCCCAAGAGCAACTGTTGCATGCCATACAGGAGGCGCATAACGGGGTGTATGCCATGAGTTCGTTCATGGAGGGCCTTGTGGAAACTTCCAATAATATTGCCAGTGTGGTAGTAAAGGAGGGGGAACTGAAAATAGCATGCCTAACCAGATCCTCGGTAGAGGCTGGGAAGAAAGAGTTGGCAGCATCTCTGAAATCGGTTTTTGAAAAGGCTGGATATAAAGTAACGTTAAGTGGGGACTATCCTGGATGGGACCCCAATCCGGATTCTGCTATTTTAAAAGTAATGCACGCCAAGTATGTAGATCTATTTAAGGAAGAGCCCAATGTGGTGGCTTGCCATGCCGGACTAGAATGCGGAATATTGGGACAGCACTACCCAGAAGTGGATATGATCAGTTATGGACCCACCATTAGAGGTGCCCACTCCCCAGATGAAAGAGCCAGTATTTCATCGGTACAGAAATTCTGGAAGTATACCCTGAGTATTTTGGAGGACATTCCAAAAAGCTAAACGGTGTTTAGACTTAGTAAGGATAAATGATAAAGGGGGCTCCTATGGAGGCTCCTTTATCGATTAATAACTAGGTTTTATAGACGAATTTTGCTATATTGTGTAGTAACATTAGAAACACTTTAAGTATGGCAGTTAAAAATTATCAAGGACCTAGAAGCGAAAAAGCACCGGAAGAGGTGCTATTACGTGTGCGCCACTATATGACCACTAAGTTAATTACCTTTAAACCGGAGCAATCCGTGGAAGAGGTGATTGAGGCTTTGTTGAAATATAAGATTTCCGGAGGGCCAGTGGTAAATGACCGCTATGAATTGGTAGGGATTATTTCTGAAGGAGATTGCATAAAGCATATCAGTGAGAAGCGATACCACAATCTACCAAGCGCCAATAGAACGGTGGAAAGCCATATGATAAAAAATGTGGAAACCATTGATGGCGATATGAATATCTTTGATGCCGCCAATAAGTTTTTGAATGAAAAACGCAGGCGTTTTCCCATTGTTGAAAATGGAAAATTGGTGGGGCAAATCTCGCAGAAAGATATTTTAAGAGCTACTTTAAGATTAAAATCCCAAAACTGGTAAGTGCGTTTAGGAACCTGATGGGGATATGTTTTCACCCAGAGGAATCATTATTAATTTATAAAAAAGAACCGCCACTGGATTGAATCACATTCCAGTGGCGGTTTAATATTTTTGCCTAGTGGCTATTTGGATTATTCGGTAATTTCTAGATCGAATACCAAATCTGCATTAGGTGGAATTACATTTCCGGCGCCAGCTTCACCATACCCTAAATGGGAGGGGATGAAAAGACGTACCTTATCACCAACCTTCATATTTAATAAACCTTCTCTAAAACCGGCAATCAACGGTGCCTCTGGACTGTAATCCATAGGGATGGCTTGGTATCCTCCACCTTGTTTTCTGGCAGGATTAAAAGCATTGTATTTTACTGCTACCTCTTCGTAGTTACTATCAAATAAAGTACCGTCCGATAAATATCCTGCGTAAAAAACATTTACTTTTTGTCCAATGGTAGGTTTCTCCCCTTCGCCTTCCTTAATGGTATATACCTTTAATCCAGAGGGTAGTTCCTTGGCTTGTGGCTCTTGTTCGGAAAACTCTGCCACCATATCGCTAATTACTTTTTCCTTGGCTTTAATTTTCTCTTCTTCTTTTGCAAAGTAATCGCTCATTACCTTTACGGCGTCAAACTTCTTGGCTTCTTTGCCATTTCTAATAATTTCTACGGAATTCATTACAACATCGGTTACAGGTCTGTCTGCTTCTCCAGTTGCTACATTGGCAATAGAATCTATAACGTCTAAGCCTTCAACGACATTTCCAAATACGGTGTGTCTTCCGTCTAAAAATGGCGTCTCTTTGTGCGTGATGAAAAATTGACTTCCGTTGGTGGTAGGTCCGGAATTGGCCATAGACAGGATGCCCGCTTTGTCGTGTTTAAGGGAATCGTTAAACTCGTCTACGAACTTATAGCCTGGGTTTCCTCTACCGGTACCGGTTGGATCTCCTCCCTGAATCATAAAATCCTTTATAACTCTATGGAAAATTAGACCGTCATAATATTTCTTTCCTTTTAGGCTGTCACTTACAAATGGGCTGTTTCCTTCGGCAAGGGATATGAAATTAGCAACCGTTATCGGTGTTTTTTCATATTCCAATTTTAGAATTATATCTCCTTTGGTAGTGTTAATATCGGCAAATATCCCATCGCCCAATTCGGCGTGCTTACTAGATTTACAACTAGAGAGTGCTAAGGATAGGATTAGTAATAATAGGTATGCTTTTTTCATTTCTTGTGGTTTTTAATTAGAACTTTTATTGATTTTTAAGATGGTAATTGTGGTTTTGATAGGGACGTTGGTCCCAATTTTATTTTTATCCCCGTGATAGCCGTAGGCTAGGGAAGAGGGTATTAAAAATGTGGCGCTTTCCCCTTC
>NZ_VVIN01000033.1:0-42175 GCF_008711145.1 Arenibacter lacus | reverse complement strand
GTGCCTTCTATTGGGAAATGAACGACTATGCCCCTGCTTTTGACTGGCATGAAATAACCACCACTGGTTGTTCCTGTGAAGCGGATACCTTAAACTAGAGACAACCACACATCTTTTACGATGGTAAACCTCTAAATATCCCAAAATAGTATAAGTGGAACATCGTTATAAGGATTCAAAGAGAATTTCAAATCAGTCTCTTTGGATCCTTTTCTTTTCCGCATATTTCCTCTGCAGACCTACCCCCTAGCTCACCAAGGCTAAAAAGCCTCTGCTTTTTTGTTATATTTACTAAGACCAATTTTCACGTGGGATTTTAAGCAGTACCATATCCCGTGATATTAATACTAATAAAGAATCGCCATCCTCTGACTATCTAGTTTAAACCAACCAAATAAATCTTCAATACAATGAGAAACGCAATGTTACTTTTCCTTCTGTTAATTGGACTCAGCAGTTGTAGAAACAATAAAGCCACTAAAGGGGCGCCACCAGAACTGGATTCCACAGAACTTAGCAGCAGTAATGAAGAAGGAGTTAGAATGATCCCCATAACTACCTCAGTGGGTGAATTTAAAGTCTGGACTAAAAAAATGGGCAACCACCCCACCATGAAAGTGCTGTTATTACATGGGGGACCTGGTGCCACCCATGAGTATTTTAAAATTTTTGACGAATACTTTCCAGAAGCAAACATTGAATATTACTACTACGACCAATTGGAGTCGGCCCACTCAGATCAGCCCAATAATAAGGCACTTTGGACCGTGGACAGGTATGTGGACGAAGTGGAGCAGGTACGGCAAGCCTTAGGGTTAAACAAGGACAATTTCTACCTTTTGGGTAGTTCCTGGGGAGGCCTCCTTGCAATGGAATACGCCCTAAAACATCAGGAAAACCTAAAGGGACTCATTGTTTCAAATATGATGGCTTCCATTCCTGCCTATATTACCTATGCCAATAAAGTACTTGCCCCTCAATTAGACCCAAGTATCTTGCAGGAAATAAGGGCCTTGGAGGCTGCGGAAGATTATGCCAATCCTCGGTATACAGAACTGATACATACCCATTATTATCCAAAACATGTGCTACGCCTACCTTTAGATGAATGGCCAGAGGATGTTAATAAATCCATGTCTAACATCAACCAGGATCTTTACGTCACCATGCAGGGACCTAGCGAATTTGGAGTTGTGGGCGATGCTAAGTTAAAGGATTGGGACATTACCTCGAAACTTTCCAAAATAACCGTCCCCACCCTTACAATTGGTGGTGAATACGACACTATGGATCCAACCCACATGGCCTGGATAGCTACGGAGGTTCAAAACGGACAATACCTCCATTGCCCCAATGGAAGTCATTTTGCGATGCACGACGATGCCGAAAATTATTTCAGGGGGGTCCTTGATTTTATTAAAAGGGTAGATCGGGGAAATAAAAAGGAATAGATTAGGGGCAATTTTGGGATTGATATGTAACCTTTGTAACAGAACAACTATCTAAAAAGGACCATATTTGCAGTCCTAAATAAAAGTAATATTAGTTATGGAATGGATTTTAGAACCTTGGCCGTGGTATGTAGGCGGCCCTTTGATTGCTGCTACCATGTTTACATTGTTATATGTAGGTAGAAACTTTGGTATGTCTGCTAACCTAAGAACTTTGTGTACGATTGGTGGCGCCGGGAAAACCAGCAACTTTTTTCGTTTCGACTGGAGAACTCAAAAATGGAACCTCTTGGTAATGATCGGGGCGGTTATTGGCGGATTTATAGGATCCCATTACCTATCTAACAATCAAGTACCGGACCTCAACCCAAAAACGATTGAACAACTACACAATTCAGGTTTTGAAAGTGCAGGTAGTGCCTACGTTCCTACTGAATTATTTGGTGAAGAAGCATTCTCTTCTCCAACTACCTTAGTGCTATTGCTCTTGGGCGGATTATTGGTTGGTTTTGGAGCACGTTACGCTGGAGGCTGTACTTCCGGTCATTCTATATCGGGCATTAGTAACTTACAATTACCGTCCCTTATTGCCACCGTTGGTTTCTTTATAGGCGGATTGATTATGGTACATCTTATATTCCCCATTTTATTTTAAGGGTAGTTAAACAAGACTTCAATCACCCTAGTGATCATTAAAACATGATACTATTCTAAAAAAAGCATAAGAACAATGAAAAATATAATTTATCCCATCATCGGCATATTCTTCGGAATCGTCCTTTTTAAGTCCGAAGCGGCATCTTGGTTCCGGATCTATGAAATGTTCAACTTTCAGTCGTTTCACATGTATGGTATAATGGGATCTGCCCTAGTATTGGGTATCATTATTGTACAATACATCAAGAGAAAAAATATAAAAGACGTAAATGGAAATCCTATCATTATAGCGGATAAGGATAAAAGTATCTCCCGGTATTTAATTGGAGGCATCTTATTTGGTTTAGGCTGGGCATTGGCAGGCGCTTGCCCAGGTCCCATGTATGTTTTAGCCGGAGCAGGTTACTTGCCCATCTTTATTGTTATACTAGGAGCTCTTTTAGGCACCTGGTTCTATGGCATGTTAAAGCATAAATTACCCCATTAATGGGTATTGCCGTCGCTGTTAATATGATTTAACTCAATTGAAATTGAGGATGAAAATCCGCTAAGAAGCAACACTTTCAGCTCCTTCCCCTACCCACGGGAAGGAGCTGTTTATTTTAAAGCTACTGCATTCTAAACTGGCCTGGTTAAAAAGGGGGAGGCACCCCTTTTTATATACCAATTATCTCCCCTGTTTCCATATAGAAACTTCCGATATTCCTTACAGACTCCATCCTACCACCTATAAATATCCCCCTCTGTAACCTATGTTACCCGGCAAAGAAACAAGGTGATATAACTTTGTCCTTATAAAATTAACGGATTAAGAATAATGGAAATTTCAAATTTAATTGGATATGCATTGGCTGTTTTGGTGGGCACCTCTTTAGGGCTAATAGGCAGTGGCGGATCTATACTCACCGTTCCTATTTTAGTATATATAATGGCTATAGAGCCCGTATTGGCAACAGCCTACTCTCTTTTTATTGTAGGTTCTACTTCACTTATTGGGGGCATACAGAATGCACTTCAAAAAAAGGTAGATTTTAAGACTGTGCTCATATTTGGAATACCTTCTATTATTGCAGTATACCTCACCAGAGCTTTTTTGATACCCTTTATTCCTGAGGTGTTATTTTCCATCGGAGACTTCCAGTTTACCAAATCCATTGCTTTAATGGTACTCTTCGCTATAGTGATGATTATGACCTCCATCTCCATGATTAGGCCCTGTCCAAAATGTAACGATTCGGAATCGGCGGAGATTCGGTATAACTACCCAATGATTCTCTTTGAAGGCACCGTGGTAGGCGTGCTTACTGGCCTGGTTGGGGCCGGAGGCGGATTCTTAATTATCCCCGCATTGGTATTGCTAGCCAAGATGCCCATGAAATTAGCTGTAGGCACCTCATTATTTATTATAGCAGCAAAATCTCTCATCGGATTTACAGGGGATCTGCAAGGAGGAGGAGCCATTGACTGGGGATTGCTGTCTACTTTTACCGGCCTATCTGTGGCTGGTATATTTATTGGCATCCTCATATCCAAAAAAATTGAAGGGAATAAACTCAAAACAGGCTTTGGCTGGTTTGTACTACTTATGGGTATCTATGTGCTTATTAAGGAGTTATTTCTATAGGAGGTAATTTTCACCTTTCTGCACCACTTACTATAAGCACTGTAACCTAAGTTACTTATTACCTTAAGATCTCTTCGTATTTTTACTATACAAGGGAGCGATGCTTGCAAAAGCAGAATCACATCCCCTTATGTTGCCAGCTACCACGGTATTATAAGTTTGCAAACTGAAAGTGAGCAGGCAGCAATGAGTATTAAAATTTTGATCAATCGATAAAAAATAACGAGATATGTTTTTTAAACACGTATATGATAAAAGTTTAGCGCAAGCCAGTTATGTGGTTGGATGTCAAGCAAAAGGAGTAGCCATCGTTATAGATCCGCAACGGGATGTAGATGTATACCTTCGTATAGCTGAAGAGAATAACTTAAAGATAACACATATTGCCGAAACCCATATTCATGCAGATTTCCTTAGTGGATCTAGGGAACTGGCAGCAGTGACAGGAGCCTCCTTATACCTATCCGATGAAGGTGGAGAGGATTGGCAATACGAGTTCCCCCATATAGGATTGAAGCATGGAGAGATCATTAAGCTGGGGAATTTAAGCCTAGAGGTATTGCATACCCCTGGACATACCCCAGAAAGCATCAGTTTTTTACTAACCGACCACCCAGCAACAGATGAACCGGTAATGGTTTTCACGGGCGATTTTGTTTTTGTGGGAGATATTGGCCGTCCAGATTTATTGGATAAGGCTGCTGGACTAAAAGGGACACAAGAACAGGGAGCCAAACAAATGTACGAATCTATCCAGCGATTTGCAGAACTGCCTGCCCACATTCAAGTTTGGCCAGGTCACGGAGCGGGATCAGCTTGCGGGAAAGCCTTAGGGGCCGTTCCAAGCTCTACCGTAGGATATGAAAAAATTCGCAATTGGGCCTTCCAATATGAGCGTGATGAAAAAGGTTTTACCGACTACCTCTTGGAAGGCCAACCAGAGCCTCCCAAGTATTTTGGCATGATGAAGCATCTGAACAAAGTTAATCGCCCTCTATTGGTAGCAGTCCCAAAACATCCTAAACTGAATAAAGAGGAGTTTTTAACTGCCTATAATCATGGATTAACCGTGATAGATACGCGGAATAAAACAGATTTTTCCACTGGATTTATTCCAGGCAGTATCAATATACAAGGGAACAACTCGTTTTCTACCTGGGCCGGTTGGGTATTAAACTACCAAGAACAGTTTATACTTGTTGCAGAGGACAATCAGATGGAAGACCTCACCAGAAAACTAATGCGTATCGGGTTAGATAATATCTACGGCTTTATTTCTGATGTAGATGATTTAGGATTGGAATTACAAACCGCCGATGTAATAGGCATCGAGGCCTTTAAATCTTACGTGGAAGAAGAGCAGGCACAGATTGTAGATGTGCGTGGAGTAAGCGAATACGAAACAGAGCATGTAAAAGGGGCCGATAATGTTTTTGTAGGGACTCTGCAAGACAACCTAGATAAAATAAATAAGGACAAACAAGTAGTAATTCACTGCCAAAGTGGAGATAGAGCTACCGTTGCCTACTCCTTACTGCGAAAAAATGGCTTCGACAAGGTGAAAAACTATTCGGGCGGAATGATGGAATGGAAGGAAGAAGGGAACAATGTAGTTTAATAAAAACCTGTGAAAACGGAGTTATTAGAAATGATATGCAATATACGTAATAATTGGAGTCTGTTTCGCCTCCTTAGATTGGCAATTGGCCTCTACCTCTTGGTAGACGGACTAAAGACAGGAATGTGGCTATTAATTGCAATAGGAGTTGCGTTTACTGTAATGCCCCTACTGAACATTGGCTGCAGTGCCATCGGAAACTGTGCCATTTCACCAACGAAGGAAAGTAGTTCCAATGCGGAAGAGGTTACCTATGAAGAAGTAAAAACAAAATGATGTAGATTGGATCAGTGACCTTATGGTCCTATAAATAAAATAGAGAAATGGCCTTCCTAACAAAGATACTGCTTACGACAAGCTATTAGGAAGGCCTTTTTGTATTATTTATGGATAATCCCGATTAGATGGTGCTCATTTCCGCTAGTTATTCTTTAGTGAGCATAAAAACGCCTCCAGCTTGTTTCAGGGTCATTTGATTGGTTGCAGGTTCAAATTCCATAACGATCCCTGCTTGATCGAATTTAAAGGTATCCTTATCGGTTGCGTCTAAGGGGAATGACGGCTGACCCGTAGCTTGTGCCACTAAAGTACCTTCCGATTTTGTTATCGTTACCTTCAAGGGGAAACCATCACTAGAGTACACCCCTAGATACTGGTCTAGATCTTCGGAGCTTAGTTCGTAGGTACTAAATGTGGGAACCTCAAAATTTTGATTAAAAAGAGCGCTTAATAAGGCTATAGCTATATCATTATTGTTAAAATTAGAACCATTGGAGGTTAAAGCAAAAGCACTTTTCTCTTCTGGAAAATACCCAAACATAGAACTAAACCCATCTATTCCCCCAGTATGACCAAAACTATATCGCTCATAAAAAGGCATTTTAAAAAGACCCAATCCATAGTTGTCTTTTAAGGTCTGCATTTTGGCCACATTTTTCTCAGAAATAATTTTGAAGGTAAATAGCGCTTCTGCAAAGACTAGGATATCGGTTGGGGTAGATACGATACCTCCCGCTCCCAAAGGAATGGACATATCTGTTTCCGTTTCCTTATTCCATTCCCCACTATAGGAGTTGGTTTCGTTATTACTGATATCGATCTTACCCCCGAGATAGGTGTTTTTTAGTCCCAAAGGGGCTGTTATTTTTTCGGATAAAATAGCTGCGAACGATTTATTGTACAGTTTTTCCAGAATAAAAGAGAGGAGTACATAATTTGAATTACTATACTCGGATCTGGTATTTGGCTCAAATACACTTTCATATTCTGAAATAATCGATAGCAATTCCGCTTCGCTTTTAGGCACGGTACGATAGCTTAAATAGGCTGGGTCATTGGTGAAATTATAGATTCCGCTTCTGTGGTTCAGCAGATCGGCAATCGTAATGACATTACTATTTTTTATTGTTGGAAAATAGGTTGCCAACCTTTGATCCAATGTTATCCTATCTTCTTCAATCGCTTTAAAAACAAGGGCAGCCGTAAACGTTTTTGAAATAGACCCAATTCTATACTTTGTATTATCATCTGGCTTTTTCATTGTTTCAATATCGGAGAAACCAATTTGTTTGGTGTAAATGATCTGCCCATCTTTCATAAGGGCTACGCTCCCCATAAACTTATTGTTAATCGCTAAGGCGCTGTAGTAATCATCCAACTTATCACGATCAATAGTTTGGGATATACTAGTCTCTATTGAAAACACTACTAGTAATAATAAAACGATTTTCTGATTCATAGAAAAGGGTTCTGAAATTAATAAGGTTCCATACGCCTATGGAAAACACTCTAGGTCTCTTAAAAGTATGAAAATAATCCCATATCCATCCTTCCCACGACACCACTATTGGAATCGCCCTCTAACTTTAAGGAGCACCCCTGTCTTTTAACAAAGCTTTAGCGTGCAAAACGCAGCCTTACACGCCCAAAAATAAGGCCCTTCCAATTGTTTGTGTATTTTTGCAGGCGACTTAAATGAAAGGGACAGGTTTGCATATTAAAAATCTACAACGGGTTATTTTCCTATTGGCCGTTTATGTGGCCTTAACCCCCTGTTCTATAAAAGAAACCATTTTTGGTTACTTGGATGTTGCTTTTGAGCGACCCCTTAACAAAACCAGAACAGTACAGGCTAGCAATACGGTTTGCGAGCTGAGTATCCTAAGTGCGCCTACCCTTTTGGAAAGCAATACCCCAGCAGCGGATATTCTAATTCCAAAAACCGCAATCACTTCCCCTATTATTTTAGCAGGCTGTAAAAAAGTAGCCCTAAAACAATATGCTAAAAGAACTACGGGCAACAGCCCACCCCTCTACATATTATATAAACGATTGAGATCTGACATAGCCTAAACACTTCTTTCGCTATTCAAATTTTTAATACAATCGTTTAAATAATATCTTTTTCATGAATCAGAATAAAAATGATCAGTCACAAAGTATGGCTGGTCTCTTTACATTGGCTATTCGCTTAGTTGTGGGTTGGACTTACTTTTCCGCGTTTTGGCGCAGATTGGTAATAGATAACAAACTAAACCCCGAAGAAGCAGGTTATATAGGGGAGAAATTCAACCACTTTTTGCCTAATGCACTAGGCATTGGCCCCCTAATAGAATACTTGGTGACAAATCCAGATACCCTTTGGTGGGCCATGGTGACCTTTACCATTATTGAAGGAATTGTAGGCTTATTTATTATGCTGGGCCTTTTTACTAGGTTAATGAGTATTGGCGTCTTTAAACTGGCAATGGGAATCTTATTAGGTGCTGGTTGGATTGGCACCACCTGTTTGGACGAATGGCAGATTGGAGTGCTCGGTATTGCCACCGGATTTACCCTATTCCTTAGTGGGAGTGGAGCTTACTCTCTAGACCAGTATTTTATAAACAGGAAAGCAAGGTTTACCCGACCTAAATGGTTTGCCTGGTTGGGATCTGGCAACTTACCCATTACTAATATTAAGCCTATTGTATTAACCGGGGCATTGGCCATATTTGCTTTGACCCTATTTACCAATCAATACTTCCACGGGGGCATTTTTGGGACGCTTCACAACAAATCGGTGAGGCCAAAGTTGGAAATCAGTAATTCCCACCTTTCTAAGGATTCCTTGCAATTTGAGGTATTCCGGGTAGAAGGAGCCGATGTGTACGGATCGTTCCTGATTGGCATACAACTGCTAGACCAAAATGGCAATATTCTCTTGCATAAGAACGGGTCCGATTTAGCCCTTTTCCCTACAGAGAATATCCGAAATCACTATGTGGCCAAGATAAAACCAGGTAAGCACAGCCTTGTCATCCCTCTGGGCGCAAAGGCCGACCTCTCTATGGACTTAGGAGAACCCCCCCTAAATAAAGGGGAATCCTACACCTTAAGGCTAATAGATATTAGTGGCCTGGAATGGGATCTTGAAATGGTTTATTAACGATAAACTGATTAAATGTAGCTACAAAATGGCTTCCGGGATTTCCCAGAAGCCATTTTTGTTTTTAAAGAATAAGCCCCCTAGACAGCTAGTCGCACCTTTTATAGAATCAATATAAAATGCAATGAGGACAAGATAAATGGTTGCCTTCTATTATTTTGTCCGTGCTATTTCAAAAAATATGCTAGCCCGATGATATTTATACCCTTCATATGACAGAAGACCGCAGCAAATTTAAACTAAAAGACATCCCATCCCTTATAGTAGATACATACAAGGCATGGATGGCCAATGACCCGTGGCGCTTAAGTGCAGTGGTAGCCTATTATGCCGTATTATCCCTCCCCGCACTCTTGGTAATCATTATCAATATTGTTGGATCTATTTGGGGGGTGGATATTGTTCAAGGTCGGCTAACAGATGAGTTTTCTTCTGCCCTGGGTAGGGAGGCGGCAACCGCTATTGAAGGTATCATTTCCGAAACTCAGCACGAGAAGAAAAATCTTATTTCCACCATCATAGGGATAGGAACCTTGCTTTTTGGAGCCACAGGAGTTTTCTATCAATTAAAAATATCCCTCAACCAAATTTGGCAAGTACGTCCAGACCCCAATGCCAGAGTATGGAAACTAATTACCGACCGTGCCCGAAGCTTTGCCTTTATTTTAGTTATTGGCTTTCTATTGTTGACCAGCTTTATTCTCACTGCGGCCATTAGTGCCCTTAACAGCTATATAAAAAAACTATTCCCAGATCTGGTCCTATATATAGCCTATCTGATGGACATCCTCATCTCTGTAGGTATCATTTCCGTATTGTTTGCGCTGATGTTTAAATACCTACCGGACGTAAAAATTAAATGGAAAACGGTTTGGAAGGGTGCCATTCTTACCTCCGTTCTTTTCGTGGTGGGCAAAACCTTATTAGGCCTCTATTTTGCCGAAGCAGCACCAGGATCTACCTATGGTGCGGCCGGTACCGTAGTGCTTATACTCTTATGGGTATCCTATTCTTGCCTCATCCTCTTCTTTGGGGCGCAGTTCACCTATATATACGCCAGACGTTACGGGCAAGGCATCACTCCCAGCAGTGTCGCAAAAAAAATAAAGTCCACCTCTTAAATGGCGAACCTGGCTAGCAGCATGATAGCTGCCCCTTAAAGACGGGATTATATAGAGCCTTATTTTTTTATTGGTACTGACACCCTACTAAAGACAGGAAAGCCATAGCAAATGCATTAATATATTGCTGATTTAAGACAACCCAACACTTTAATAGTTTATACTATTGCGATACCATAAGGTTGGTAGATTACAATGCACCAGTGGGAACAACTATAAAGAATAAAGCACCTTAATAACCATACCCAAAACTAGCATTCCCAATGCTCCCCACTAGGTAACTACCCAACATATTTTTCATCATGGGAACCAAAAGGTCTTCAAAAGTTTGACCTATGGGTTTTCCGTAAATCAAATAGCCTTTAATTTTATTTAAATCATAAAAAACATGACTACCACCGAGAAGATACAATTAGAGAAGATAGCAGATGTAGAACATGAGATATTTGCTTTACTTAAACAGCGTTATAGCCCAAGAATTTTTAAGGATAAAAAAATATCCAAAAACCAATTACAGCAACTTTTCGAAGCCGCACGATGGTCTGCGAGTTCTAATAACTTACAGCCATGGCGTTTTTTATACGCCGAAAAAAATACGGACACCTATAACGACATTCTGGATTGCTTAAGCGATTTTAATAAGCAATGGGCTTCCAATGCCCCCTTATTGATGTTGACCGCCTATAAGGAAAGAACAGACCAAGGGAAAGAAAATTTCCATGCCCTGCACGATTTAGGGCTTTGCTTGGGCGGAATGACAGTACAAGCCCAATACATGGGGATTGGTGTACACCATATGGCCGGAGTGGATTGGAAAAAGGCCCATAAAAAGTTCGATATCCCAGAGGGATTTCACGTGACCACCGCAGTTGCCATAGGACATTATGGGGGCGATTTGGACGATTTGCCTACCGACTTACGCGATAAGGAAGTAGCTACTAGAAAGCGCATCCCCCAAACCGAATTCGCTTTTGAAGGAAGCTGGGGCAGCACCAAATAGGCAGTTATTGGAAACGGTGAAGGGCAGATAAAGCCGCTACCATATCAACTATAAAACAACCCTACCTACCACACCCCCTTAAATTCAAGGAGCTGGTAAGGTAGGGTTGGAATATAAGGATATGGCTATAGACAGACTCGTTCCTTATACTAGAGACAGCATCATAAAGTAAACCTACTTCCCAATATACACGGTCTTTTTATTGACAAACTCCAATATACCTTCCAAGGACAATTCTCGGCCGTAACCAGAAGCTTTAGTCCCTCCAAAAGGAAGTCTTGGGTCTGATTTTACAAGTTCATTAATAAAAAAGGCCCCATCTGGAATGTCTCCAATAAGTTTACGGGCGTCATCTAAATCTTGGGTAAACAACATAGTCCCCAATCCAAATCTGGAATTAGTAGCCAGCGCGATGGAATCTGCCCTATCCTTGGCTTTGATAACTGCTGCCACAGGACCAAAAAGCTCCTCGTCAAAGGCGGGCATTCCAGGTCTCACTCCAGTAAGAACGGTTGGCTCGTAATAGGCTCCGTCCCTGGTATTTCCCAAGGCGATTTCTGCTCCCATTTCTATGGACTTTGATACTTGCCCTGCGAGCTCCTCTGCCAAATCTTCCCTGGCCAGAACGCCAATATCCGTCTTCTTATCCATGGGGTCGCCCGATTTTAAGGATTTGATTTTATCCATGAATCTGGATAAAAACTCCTCGTATATTTCTTCCACCACAATAAATCGCTTGGCCGCAATACAGCTCTGCCCGTTGTTTTGCATGCGGGCATTGACCATAGTTTCCAAATATTTATCCAGATTGGCATCCTCCCACACCACACAGGCATTGTTGCCGCCAAGTTCCATGACGGATTGTTTTAGGTTCTTTCCTGCGATTCCAGCGATAGATCTACCTGCTTTTTCGCTTCCTGTAAGACTTACCCCTTGTACAATATCGCTCTCCAACACCATCTCTAACTGTTTGTGGTTTGCCAAAACTACTTGAAAGCAGCCCGCTGGATAGCCTGCATCTTGGAACAATCCTTCTATGGCCATAGCACATCCGGGAACATTACTGGCATGCTTTAATATTAAGGTGTTCCCAGCGGTAAGGGTTGGGACCGCACAACGCAATACCTGCCAAAAGGGAAAATTCCAAGGCATTATAGCTAATACACTCCCAATGGGATCGTAACTAATAAAACTTTCCCCCGCTTCGGTCTCTATCAGATCATCCGATAGAAAGTCTTCCGCATTTTCTGCATAGAACTCGCATACCCATGCACATTTTTCAACCTCTGCTTTGGCCTGACTTACCGGTTTCCCCATCTCTTTGGCCATCAATTCACTATAACGATCCTTATTCTCTAATAACAGGTCTCCCAATTTATGAAGAAGCGCTACCCTGTTTTCCAAACTCTCCTTTTTCCACTTTTGGAAGGCAGCACTAGACTTTTTTAATACCGCCTCAATGTCGGAGTCAGAGAACTGCTTGTATTTCTCCAAAACTTGATTGTTATAAGGATTAACTGAATCTATATTCGCCATAATTTTAAATTTAAATTTGCTTTAACATGGTTTTAATATGAACATTTATCTAATGTAGGCCCTAGGTAGCGTCCATGTCTTGGAAAATCTTTAAAATTCGCTCCCGATCCAAGGCATTGTCAATAGAATCTTGCACATCCTTTTTTAAAGCTTGGATCTCCATTCTTATCCCTTCCCGGTTTTCTTGGGATATTTGTGTATCGCGCTCTAAAAGTCCCAATGCCCCAATAAGGGTAGAAACTACAGAATTATCTTTTTTGGCATACAACCGTATAGGTTGTATTAATACCTGCATCAATTCCGAGGCTGTAATATTATTTTTTATTAGGACTATTTTCCCCTCCTCCAAAGTTATGGAGGTGATCTTAGGCAGGCGTAAAGTCCGATGTAATAAAGGGGTAAGTTTTGTTATAGCATCTATGGCAGTTCCGGGATCGTTTATACCCGGAGACATAGCCTTCACCGCTATCTCCATTAATTTTACCATCCCCCCAACACCATCGTTATGGTCGTCCCTGTTCATAGACAGCAGGCAACAAAACAGCAGGTCATCCAACTCTTTACCCTCTACCTTTTCCTTAATCCTTAACATGGGCGTCCCTTCCCAGATATGGGCACCCAAATAAGGGATAACCTCTATTTGGTTTCCCTGGGATACAAAAGATGCAGGTAATAGGGAAGAGTCAAACCCCCTAAAATATCCTGTCTTAGGGGCGGGTATGGTTGTAAAATCATCTGTTTGGACCATTTGCAAGGCCACCTGAGCATCTTTGGCACGTGCTATCTCCTTATCGATTTGCCTATTGCTAGAATTATAAATATTCTCAATAATATTCTGAATTTGGATGGAAGTAGATATACTATGAATAAAGTACACAAATAATGCAACACAGGTAACACCCCAAATAGCGGCCAACATAGTGGAAAACCCCATGGAAGCGGAATCGATCCCTTGTGCCCCCAAAACAATTAAGAGAATTATACAATACAATAAGGTCCCAATATAGATCCCTAAAATAAACTGATGCTTTTTATTGGAAACCAAGCTAGGCAAAAGTCGTGGGGAAAAATTGGAGGAAGCCTGACTGAGCACTACCATCACCATAGTAAAGCTAAACACAGTAAGGGAAAGCACCCCTCCTACCAAGGTAGTTAAAATAGCACGGGCAGTCTCGTAGTCTGAAATAAAAAGATAGGGGATTTTTTCCTTTATGGAATGGGCCAGCTCCAAGTTTTCCACTTCTAAGACAGCTATGGCAAACACTAGAAATCCCAAACTGATAATCACCGGGTAAAATGCGATACTCTGCACCACCCTCCCATAGACTTCCTTGGTAAATTTTATAATAGACCGGAACATAGTATTGGCTGAATTAGATCTCTTAAAGATAGGGAATATAATAGGGTTTCGTGGCCCGTTTCAGCAAAATGCTAACACTAACAATAGGTTTCACCTATAGGTCTCTCTCCCTAATAGCGGTTACCGCCTTACTCATAAGAGGTAATATATAGTGGAATAAAGCACTTATAAAACCGATTTTACCTTTAATATTGAAATAGGAAAATTAGATTTACAACCATTAAGGTCGTATTGATTTTGCGAGTCTCTTTAAACCAAAAAGTTAAGCTACTAGGAGTAATTCACCGCACCTATTTTCATTGCGGATTAACATAAAAAATTGAATAATATTTTGGTTGGTTGTTTGAAAATGGTTCCGTTATCCAAAAATTTCGGAGCCATTTCTATTAAAAAATGCTTTACAATAATTATCTTATTCCTTCCAAACCTTAGAGAACTTATAAAACACCTATTACCGAAACCTATATTGTACATCAAATACTAATACTTTATGAAACTTAAATTGGGAGAAGCTTGGAGTGAAATGTTGAACAGACTGGAGTCTTGGGTAGATAGCCTCATCATTAATCTACCTAACTTTATTATAGCTATTGTTGTTTTTGTCATTGCTATATTCCTTTCCAAATACATTTCAAAACTCATCCTTAAACTGCTAGAAAGAAGCAGTATGCAAAAATCCATGAAGGCTGTCATCGCTAAAATAGTTTCCGTTTTAGTGATTTTAGGCGGGCTCTTCTTAATATTGGGCATCTTAGACCTCAGCAAAACCCTTAACACCATCTTAGCAGGTGCAGGGGTTGCAGGTTTGGCTGTTGGTCTTGCCTTACAAGGGGCTTTGGCCAATACGTATTCTGGAATAGTACTATCCTATATTGAGCAAATAAAATTTGGGGATTGGATAGAAACCAATGACTATGCGGGAGAGGTTACCAACATAGATTTACGAGCAGTAACCCTAAGACAGTCGGACAACAACGTTGTATTTATCCCCAATAAAATGGTCCTTGAAAACCCTATAAAGAACTATACCACCAACCCCCGATCCAAGGTAATCCTTAGCTGCGGGGTAGGTTATTCTTCGGATTTGGAATTTGTTCGCAGCCTGGTTAAAAAAACCCTTGGGGAGCATTTTAAATCCGTTGAACCGGAAGACGTTATCTTTCTCTACACGGAATTTGGGGATAGTTCCATAAACTTCGAAACCAGGTTTTGGATCGACTCTACCTCTGCCCTACAAACTAAAAAGGCAAAGACAGAGGCCATGATCGCCATTAAAAAGGCTTTTGACCAAAACGGTATCGAAATCCCATTCCCCATTAGAACCTTGGATTTCCCTAAGGACTTTAGAATGCCAAAACAGGATTCCTAGGCTTCCACAATTATTTACCCCAGCTAATTCCTTTATTGCCATGTACAATAAAATGCCAGCTGGGTTATCAGCCTAAGACACTACTTAAATAGCTTAATCCCCGGCTAACAGTCGGGGAGCTAAAGCAAATACTTTATAGGTCTAAGGTTAAAAAGATAAAGTTTCCTTTTACCATTATCCTCTACCTACCCCAATACCTTTGGAAGTATCTTTTCCGGTCTTTCAATGCATATTCAATGCTCTAGCACCACACTTACTTATAGATTGCAACTACCTTTAAATATAAAGCAACAGTACAGAAATGCAGGCGTTATACCTATTATTTTTTAAACATGGCAATGGGTCAAAAATTAATCCTATAGCGTTAAACTACTCTTGGTGAAGAACTTAACTTTAGGGTATGGATGCAAGGAAAAGAAGGGGCATCCAAGTTATTCAATACTAATTAAAATCGAAGATTATGAGTACATACACAGAGAAAGTAGGAGAAAAATTAAACGACCTATTGGAGAAAACCTATGATGCGGAAAAAGGGTATAGCAAGGCAGCCGAAAATACAGACCACGCCCTCTTAAAAGCTTTTTTTGAAAGAAAGAGCAAGGAAAGAAAGAATTTTGGCAACACCCTTAAGACTGAAATCCACGGCTTTGGACAGCAAGCTGAAAAAGGAGGAAGTATTACTGGAGCAGCACATAGAACATGGATGGATATAAAAGCATTCTTTTCTGCAGACAGTCCCGAAGCCATGATGGAAGAAGCCATTAGAGGTGAAAAAGCAGCGGTAGAGGAATATGAGGACGTACTTTCAGATACGAGTCTTCCTTCTAGCACCTCCAAAATTCTAACAGATCAAATGCACCAAATAAAAGCAGATTTAAATAGGATTAAGCGCTTGGAAGACCTGCGATAGAGTAGCTAAACCAATTCAGCATTCCTAATTCACTAACAGGGTGCTTGCCCCCTGTTAGTGAATTATTAAAAGAGCATGGAATAGGGTTATTAAACACCTTTTCTATGGTAATTAAGCAAAACCACAAGTGCTATCCCTCACCCAAAAGAACTATGTATTACAAGATATCCAATACAGCCAGCAGCACTACATTAAACGAAACCTTCCACACGCTATTTAAATACCCCCACCTCTATCAAAAACAATTAATGATAAACGGGATAGAGGAAGTAACCATTCCCATTATTGCGATGGAAGAAAGGAATTATATGGTTCCGGCAATGTGGGGCATGCTACCGGAAAATTATGAGGATGAGTGGAGTGTGTTTCAGGAAACATTTAATTCCCTCAATATTGCCGTCCCCTCCTTAGATAACCTCTCCTGGTGTACCGAGGCTTTAATTCAAAGAAGATGCCTAATCCCTGTTACCGGATTTTACACCTCCTATCTTATTGATGGGGAATTATATCCCTATTTTTTTCATAAAAAATCGAACCTCCCCTTTTGTCTCACTGGCATTTATAATAGAACCCTAGATGGTTTTTTAACCTGTACGGTACTTACAACTACCGCACGGGAAGAGTTGAAGCAAGTACACAACCTAAATGGCACGGTCCCTTTGATGCTCCCTAGGGACCAGCACCAAAGGTGGTTAGACCCCCACCTAAAGGATAATATCTTAGCCTCCTTATTAGAAGCTACGCCAGACTTTAATCTTGTGGGACACCCTATATCCAGAGAGCTGTTTAAAAACCAAATATCGTACACATCCATGCTTGCTCCAGTCTACTATAAAGCTGCTCCTACAACTATTATTCTTACGAAAAACAAGGAATTAATTCTTCCCTAGGCCCTCCCTCCATTCATTAAAAAACAGGCTACCTCCCTCTATCTGAGTTAATTATTAAAGCGATGGGATCAATAGAAATGTTAAATAATAATGAAATTTGTAAGGAAAGGGCGTGAGAATCGTGCTCGTAGTTATAAACCTAAAAACACATCATACTATGTTACGTTGGACAGTCACCTTTGTTATACTGGCAATAATTGCCGCAATTTTTGGATTTGGCGGAATAGCCGCAGGAGCGGCCAGCATCGCGAAAGTCTTATTCTTTATTTTTCTTATCCTCTTTGTGATTTCATTATTCACGGGAAGAAGAAAAGTTTAATCACATTTTAAACTTTTAGGTTGACCTAGAAATTGGAATTGGACCATTTGTAAAAATATAATTTAATTAATCTTAATTTTAATACGATGAGAAAATCAATCATTTACTTTCTGTTTGCACTATTTTTCGCTTCGTCCCTAGCTACTTTTACCGGATGCAGGGAAGAAAAGAAACCCGGAGAAAAAATTGAAGAAGGCATAGAAGAGGTTGGAGATGGCATAGAAGAAGGTGTGGATGAAATTGAAGATGAAATAGATTAATTTCTATCCACTAACGTCTAAAAAAATACCATTAACGGGCAACCTTCTATAAGAAATTTGTCCGTTTTTGTTTTAGTCCTCTACAATCACGATAAAACTAGCATTTAGTAATATTAATTATAAGAGGAGCCATTAGGACGGTTCCTCTTTCTTAAGTCCTATAAAAGTTATGAAAAACGAATTTGCCCAAAACGAAAAAGAAATAATTGACCGGTATGAAAAGAAGGGATACACTCAGAGTTACTCTTTAACAAACGGACAATTGATGGACTTGGAGTCCAAGAAAAAATATGCCCCCAAGGATGTACATATTATTGCCGAACACCGCTTTGAAGGTATGACCAATCCCTCGGACATGTCCATCCTCTACGTAGTGGAAACCAAGAATGAAGGCAAAGGAACTGTTTTGGTTAATTACAATCCCTCAAAAAGCACCGAGATGGCTTTATTTTTCAAGGAAATTCCTAAGGAAAATTATCGCGATCAAGCATAACTCCCATTCTCAATCTAACTACCTCCTACCGCTCTATTGTAATGCCAACAACCATCAACTAGGAAAAATTGCACCTTCCTACGATCAATAATTTCATTGGATGGGAAAATTTTTCCACATTCCTCCCTTCCTATTTCATCCTAAATAGCGTGCTTATTAATTTCAGCTATAAACTTTAACTGCAACTTAAATCCCCATCAATCTCAAAAAAGCGTTGTGAGCTCGCATCGCACGGATAATTACGGTAAAAAGAAGGTTACATTAAATAAAAAATAATCATCTTTGTTAGAATAGGTGTTATATTTGTTATGCATCCAACTAATCTATTATCTATTGGCCTATATGAGAGTCTATGTAAAGTTCGATTTCAACAAAATATGCAAAGTAGTTTTGCGAGAGCAACTAGATGCCATTGGAGTTGAATATGAGCTTCAAGGGGTTGGGGAAATCTCGTTTAAAAGCGCACCCACCCAAGTAGAGATGCAAAAGATTGCCGATACTTTGGATCCTTATGGTATAGAGGTCGTAAACGACCAACAAATTGCGCTAGTACAACGTATTAAAGACGCTATCACCGAATGGGTGTATGATGGGGAAAATCCGAAACGCTATAATTTCTCCACCTATCTTTCGGAGAAACTGGACTATTCCTATACCCACTTATCATCCCTATTTTCGGAAACAACCTATTCTTCTATAGAAAATTTTATTATCCTAAAGAAAATAGATTATGCCAAGAGTTTAATGATAAACTCTGAGCACACCTTAACAGAAATCGCCTATAAACTTAATTATAGCAGTGTGGCGCATCTATCCGCCCAATTTAAAAAGACTACGGGACTAACCCCTTCCTCCTTCCAAAAGATAATTCGGAAAAGGAAGGAACGGGCAATAATGCAATAAATCCAATAAACTATGCCTCTTAACACGCTAAATATTGCCCTCGCCGATGACGATCAGGACGATCGTATTTTGTTTAAGGAAGCCATCGAGGAAATAAAGATCAAAACAAAGCTTTCACTATTTAAGGATGGGAAGGAACTAATGGATTATTTAGTACTTCCCAACGTGATATTGCCCGAAATTGTTTTTTTAGATCTAAACATGCCTATAAAAAACGGGATGCAATGTCTTAGTGAGATAAGGAATCACGACAAGCTAAAAGATTTACTGGTTGCCATATACTCCACTTCCTCTTCGGAAGCGGATATTGAAGAGACTTTTGTAAAGGGAGCTAATATTTACATCAACAAACCCAATAGTTTTGCTGCCTTAAAAGATGCCATTGAAAAGGTCTTACAACTAAATTGGCAATACCACACTTCTGCTCTAAACAGGGATAATTTTTTACTGCGGATTTAATTAAAGGGGTATGGCGCTAAAAAGATTGGTCTCTTCACCCAAGTTTTATGTAATAATGCTTATCGTAGCTACCGCGCTTTTAATTTTTATAGGAGGTATTAGCTATAAGCAAATAGATAGGTTGAACAAATCTGCGGAAGCGGTCTCCCGGATTATTGAGGTAGAGATACATATTAACCAATTATTCACCGCTTACAGCCAGATGCAGGCTGCGGAATTAAAAAATCACCTTCTTCAAGATTCCACCCGCCTATCATCTTACAGAGTATATAGGGACAAGGCCATGGATGCTATTATAACCTTGGAAGAACTGACCAAGAATAGGCCTAATCAGCAAAAAATTCTTGAAAGCATCAGTGTTTGGCAAGACAGCCTCTTTCTAGCATTAAATCAATTATCAGTGCACCCTCTAAAGAATCCTGTAAACGATCCGCAAGAGAAGGAAAAGATTGGCAAGGTATCCGCTACCATGACCCAGTTAAATTTACTGAGAAATCAATTGCAAAGGGCAGAACAGTCCGAATTGGAAAAGCGAAAAGCCCAATATGCTACGCAAATAACTCTCACGCCGCTCACCACGCTATTTCTGAGCTTTTTCGCCTTATGTATTTTTGTGGTTTCCTTTATTCAAATAAATATTCTTAGAAAGAAAACCACTAGGGCAGAAGAATTCCTAAAAAGTATCCTAGCCGGATCGGATAATATCATCGGTTATTTACTGCCTATTTATAATAATACAGGGGACCGAATCACGGATTTTAAAATTGCTTTTACCAATGAAAAAATAGAGTCTGTTTTAGGAAAAAACCCAGAAGAATTAGCCAACACCAAAGTATCTGAAGTAGTGCCTGCCTATCTAAGGGATAAGGTTTTCCAAGAACTTGTGCACGTAATGAAAGAGGGTGCTCCCAGGAAATTTGAGTCTTTTCTGAAGCAAAATGGTAGTACGCGATGGTTTAAAACAACCGCCACTTTAATGGATGAGGGCGTGCTTACCACTACCACGGATAGCACCACCGAAAAAGTGTACACCAAAAACCTAAAGCATCTCAATAAAAGGCTGGAGGAACGCAACAAAGACCTGGGGCAAACCAAGGCCTTTCTTAACAATATCTTGGAGAGTGCCAGTAACACGGTAAGTCATTTAGAATCCGTAAAGGACGAATCTGGAAATATCATCGATTTTAAATATCTATTTTCCAATAAGGAGATTGAAAACCTTACCGGTATTTCCCCTAATTCGTTAATTGGAAAATCCATTTCAGAAGTTTTTCCCCTAATCCATAGCAACGGGTTATTTGATCTCATGGTAAAATGCGCTACGGAAGGCAGCGTGGAAACCTTGGAAACCCAATACCACCTCATGGGAAAGTGGAAGTGGATCCATACCACCATCAATAAATTAAATACTGGGATTACGGTCACCTCATACGATACCACAGCTATTGTTAAAGCCCAACAGGAACTTCTGGAACTCAACGAACAGTTAACCATACAAAACTCCATCCTTAAGGATGCCGAATCGGTGGCCAAAATTGGCAGCTACCGTTGGGATGTGGCAACCGGCGAAGCTAGCATGTCTGACAATTTTTACCGATTATTGGAATGTGAAATAGATGAGTTTGTACCCACATTTGATAATTATCGCCCCTATGTGCATCCCAAGGACCAACGTATGTTTGAGGAAAAACTACAATATACCTTGGACAAAAAGCACGACAATGTATTTGTCTATAGGATTGTAACCAAAACAGGGAAAATAAAGCACTTCCAACATTCCGGACATTTTGTACAAGACAAATTTGTAGGAGTGGTAAAGGATATCACCAAGGAACTCAAAGATGCTCAAAAACTACAAGAAAGAAATCTAGAACTTAAAAGGTCTAATAAGGAATTGGAATCCTTTAACCGGGTGGCAAGTCACGATTTACAAGAACCACTGAGAAAAATACAAATTTTTATATCCAGGATTACCGAGGGGAATTTAGAAAAAAACTCGGAAAGAAACTTAGAGTATTTGCACAAGATAAGCTCTTCTGCCAACCGTATGCAAAACCTTATTAAGCATCTCTTGGCTTATTCCAGACTGAAAAAAAACAAAAAGGATCGTACCCTAATAGATTTAAATGAATTGGTAGAAAAAATCCTAGAAGATTATGAAGCTCCAATCAATGAAAAGAAAATTAACATTCTTCTCCATCCCCTTCCAGATATAAATGGCATCCCATTTCAAATAGAACAATTATTTAGCAACCTCCTCTCCAATTCCATTAAATATACCAGCGTATTGGAACCGCCCAGGATAGAAATCGGCTGCCAAAAGATAAAGCGCAAAAATATTGAGGACCACTTTCAAAAAAAGGCGGCCAACTATTACTGTATTACAGTAAAGGACAATGGAATTGGTTTTGACCCTACAAACGCAGAGAAAATATTTGGGCTGTTTCAACGACTTCATCAAAAAAACGAATATTCCGGGACGGGAATAGGCCTTGCCATCTGCAAAAAAATTGTTGAGAACCACCGTGGTCATATTGTAGCGGATGGCACTTTAAACAAAGGCGCCATTTTCCGTATTTACCTCCCTGCTTAACTGAAAATCGGCTCAGCTAACAGTTTATTTACATCCCCCTAGTACTTTTCATAAAAATCGAAAAAACTACCTCATTTCATCTTTTTTATGCGCTTATAGGTGAAAAATAGGTGTTTTAGCATAATTATATAACAGAAGTCTATAATTCTATAACACCATCGCCTCCCCTTTTGTCGAACTTTGTGAATAGTTAATAGATACTAACCCTTTAAAACTATACGGACCATGAAGAAATCTAAAGAAAAGCCATCCTTAAATTCAAAAGTTGGAAAGCGTTGGACCCTCGCTTCCAGAGTAGAGAAAGATACTTTTATAACGGATAATTTTATTATGGGCATGACCAATCAAACCACAGATTATAATTCCAACTAGCATAATTGCTTTGACGAGGGCACCAAACTTGTACAAATAGAACAGCGTTCCAATTGTCCAGAATATTATTCCTAATAGCAGTTATAATGCTTGTCATTTGGGCAATAGGCTTATTTGTACTCCATATAGGCATGTTAATACATTTTTTCTTACTACTGGCCGTATTAGCGATGATAATAAAAGTGGTAAGGGATAAGTAAGATTAAGAACCTTTAAACATACAACTATGAACACTATACACATATCCACCAGCAATTTAAAAGATATTTTTGATCAGTTACAACAAACTTTAGGAGGCACCTTAAAAGTTCGCCCGCAGGAATATAATTTGGTTTTGGACAACGCCATGGCGCGGGGTGTAATAACAGGTGTCTGTTTTAAAAGTCGAATATGTTTTTTGGAGTACGATGTAACTTTCAAGGAAGACACCTTGATTAACAGCTATGCCCCAGACACCAATCCGATACACTTTATGTATTGTGCAAAAGGGAAAATAACCCTTAGGTTTGAAAATGAATCTGACAAACATAGGTTGAATCAATTTCAGACAGGAATTTTCTCCAGTGTTCCCGCTAAGAAATCCCTCCTCTTTTTTGAAAAGGATGAGCAGGTAAGAGTTGCCAATATTATGGTAGCAAGCAACCACCAAGACTCCAAGGATGAAAGCATGGATCAATTAAGGGATAATCTTTTGAAAACTTTTATGCCTAAAGATGGCAAGGAGACCTATACCTACACGGGATCCTATAATTTAAAAATTGCAGAGCAGATGCAGCAATTGGCCGCTATCACTCAAAAAGGGCTGGTACGCCATTTATTGATTCAAGGAACCATTCATTTAATATTAGCCCAAGAAATACAACAACACAAGGAAGATCAAAAAAATGCAAAAAACAACTTTGGTTCTTTAACCAAAGACGAAATGGACGATATAAGGGAGCTTTCTAAATTTATACGAAACTACCCGGAAATTCAGTATAACCTAAAATACTTAAGTTCCAAATCTGGCCTATCGCCCGCAAAGCTTCAGGAAGGGTTTAAGCTCCTCCACAATAGGACCGTTACAGATTATATTAGGAATGTACGAGTGGAAACTGCGGAGCATATGATAAAAACTACCGACTTAAATATTTCCGAAATAGTTTACAGTGTAGGACTTACCAGTAGAAGCTATTTCTCCAAAATATTTAAAGAGCGCTATAACTGTAGCCCCAAATTTTACCAGGACCATCAAAAATCCATGGCGGTAACCGCATAGGAACCACTTTGGTAATAAAAACTGAAAAAACCGATCTCAAAGAGATCGGTTTTTTTGTCCTTATATCACAGACGTTGGCACCTCCCTGCTCCAAATTCCATAGTAACACTAAGTTGATGCTTTTTAGCATTCATCATTCCTAGATTACAGAAAACCAATTTTGATGAAGCCTCACTATAATTGCAGCAATGTTTATTACCTTTTTCGCATTATGCTCCTAACTAACTTCTAGTAGGATAGGGTTAAAAAACAATTCCACAGATAGTTTTCTGTGGAATTGTAGGAAGAGGGTAATGGTATTCCCCTAATTTATTTTAAGGAAGCTCGTAACATCCAGGACATTTGTTCGTGTACCTGTAAAATTCCCGTAATAAAATCTGCAGTACCTTCATCATTATGCGCTTCCGCATTTTCCCCTATACTTTTTCTAATAAATTTTATAATAGTGGTATGATCCTCAAGGAGTGCAGCCATTAGGGTAACACTATCGGTTTTCTCGGGCCGCTCGTCCTTTAAATGCGATAGTTCTAGAAATTCTCCCAGGGTACCGGGAGAATAAAAGCCCAACATCCGTATCCTTTCGGCCACCTCATCTACAATAGTCTCTATTTTATTGTATTCTTCCTCAAAAAACACATGCTTGGTATGGAAGTCTATTCCTTCCACATTCCAATGTGCATTCCTTAATTTGGTATACAGTAAATATTCATCGGCCAGAAGTTTTCGCAACATATCTACCACCGATTTTCTATTATCCTTATTGATACCTATAGATGTTTGTGCTGAATCCATTTTTATTACTTTTTAATTTTGTTTTAGTTATAACGGCAAGGTAAATCCAAGACAAAGAGTCCTTTGATCTGGAAAAATAAAATATTGCCCCAAACCCTAGTTGATAAAAAGTACCCCTATAGCATACTTTAGTCGGACTCCTTAATACCAGCTGCCCCTTCCCCACTTTGGATTCCCGAACTATCCCCACTTAGATAATTCACAAATTCTGTAGGGGTTTTAATCATTTTATAGGAACCTCCATTAATTACAATGGGATATGCTAATACAATTGGATTTTTATCAAGGATTTTTAAGCAATCCTCCCAATCCAGATCGCGTTTATCGCGCCCATAAAGTGCAACAAAATCTGGATGATCCATATCGATAAGCTCACACACTGTTATTCCTAAGTTATCGGCCATTTCTGCCCACTGTGTACCGGTTACTTTATTCTTTGCAATGTCTATTGCCAAGAGCTTTTTCTCGGAAGAAGTCACATACGCATAGGTCTGTTTTCCCAGGGAAGTCCCAGAATGATAGTAGAGTGTTATTTGTCGGTCGTCCTTCATTAGTACCCCCATTTTTATTTTTACCGAAAAGGTAAGTTAGCCTTAGGGATCACGGGATCTTTTTCCATTTTAATATTGACGCAATTAGTAGTTGCCTTGTTAATCTTTTTCACCATTTCCCGTAAGCGTACTTATCACCCCTTCCTTAACATTTTGCCATAAATAATTAAAGAAGGATTTGGTAGGATCTCGCCGGGCATAGATGGTCCCGTACCGGTAACCTTTTGGGTCTGCATTAGAACCGTCGTTGGTAAATATATTGCCTATGGCGGTGAGCAACTTATTTACCCCCGTTCTATCTTTCTGCAAGATCACAAATTTAAAATCCCGGTACTTCATTTTCATATCCCCGCTAGCACTCACTTCATCCCCACTAAAAGTAAAGTATAGCTCTTCTACCGCCCCCTTGGCCTCTGCCCTAAGGTTGGGACTTAGAAAAGGGTTAATACTATTGGCCTTCATATTGAGCAACCTACCAGAAACCAAAAAGGCATCGCTCTCATTCTGCGGCTCAAAACTCCAATCCAACTGCAGATCGGCCTCCCTCATCAGTTTAGCGCGAACCTGAACTTTCACCTTACCAGCATTCTTTTCAATGTTGGACACCTGGCTTATATCGGCATTTAAATCAGAAAAAATTATCTCACCAACTGCCACTCCTTCTGTTACTTTTTCTGCGTAAGAAACCAACCCTTCATTAATCACCAGCTGATCTATATGAAGCTGCAGTGGCAATTCACGCAGCATTTGGCTATACAATCGCTTATGTTTTAAGTCGTCACCAATCAATTTATCACGGTATAATTCCAAATTTGGGGCCTTCATGCTTGCACTCCCAATATGTAGATATAGTTGCTTCTTATTAAATCCGAAATCCAGATCGGAAAATTGCAGCTCTGGAATTAGTAGGTTGATATAGTCCCGTTCCACGGTTAAAACACGGGACAATTCTTTTTTGCCATACTTAGATTTTATTGCAAAATCCAATACCCCCATCCCGCTACTCCCATATGCCACCTTAGCTACATGGAGTGTTTCATAAGTACTGAGATCCATAGATAGTTGTTGAGCTACAAACTTGGGTTCTTGGTAGGAGAATGGGATGCTTTGCGCTAAACTCTCCCTACTAAGCTCCAAGCTCCTTAGGGAAAGATTAAAAGCATCTATCGCTAATTTTGGCCTATCGGAATCTTGCTGCAACTGGGTATACTTCCCCGCTTTAATGCTGAGGTTTTCCAAAATAATTTTATACTCCAAATCTACTACTTCCACATTCTTGGAGGCTTTTTTGGAGGTATGGTGATGGGGTGTATATGCTATCTCTGGTTGTTGTAACTCTAACTCTCGGATCACCACTTCCTTATTTATAAGCAAGTTAAAGTACCCCAGGCCTTTTAAATGCATAGCCTCTAGGTCTATACTGGTATGCACCAACCCACTATCTGGATCCAACAACGCTATGGCAACCTTATGTAAGTCTACGGATCCAGACAACACGTTCACCTTTAATTCGTCATAACTCAAATTAATATGCGTAGGAAGTTTACTATTCAGCGCCTTGGCTATTTTCGATTTCATCAGAAAATTTGCCCCCACCAATATTCCCAACAAAATGAAAATTGAAATTAAAATTGCTATATATATTTTTCTTCTGGGCATGGCAAATTGGTTTTTAAAGCTCCGTATAAGCCGCATGCTGATAAAGAGCCTATTGCATAAAAAAACAGGAGAATTTATTTAATTGCGCTGGTTTTTGCATCAGTTTTTAATTGGATAAGGTACAATAATCATGCAGGTTTTTATTAATTTTGGCTCTTAATCAATAAGGCAATTTAACAAGCCACAATACAGTATTAAACTAAATCTATTAAAACATTTAGAGATGAAAAAATTAATTGGTTTTCTTACAATCGCACTTTTAATGACCCTAAGTGCCCAGTCTCAATCAATTTCAGAAAATGCCCTGGGATTACGCCTTGGTGACAATAACGGATTTGGGGGAGAGATTTCTTACCAACGCTATTTAAAGGAAAGTAACAGGTTAGAATTTGATCTTGGATGGAGAAGTTCGGACAACGTTGATGCCTTTAAATTGGTAGGGTTATACCAGTGGGTAATGCCATTGGATGGTGATTTCCATTGGTACGTAGGTGCTGGAGCAGGTTTAGGAAGTTTTGATTCCGATGTATCTGACGGTACCTTTGCCCTTGTTGCAGGTAATATTGGTATAGAATATGATTTTGATATTCCGCTATTACTATCCTTGGATATTAGGCCAGAATTGGGCTTCAACAGCAAGTACTCAGATGATTTGGATATGGATATCGCATTAGGTATTAGATACCAGTTCTAATTCACTGCAGACATAAACTATTTTAAAAAGGTATTGGGAAACAATTTTCCAATACCTTTTTTCATTATTAGCACTTTTTATTGCACCAGCGCTTCTAAAGTTAACCATGCCATTAGCCCACCTCCTGTTTCCAAGGCCACTTCATCTATGTTAAAAGTAGCCGTATGCAACCCTGATGTAATTCCCTTATCTGTATTCCCTACCCCAAGAAGATAAAAGCATGCGGGATTACTTTGCGTATAATAGGCAAAATCTTCTGCTGCCATCCACTGGTCTAAATCCACTACATTTTCTTCTCCTAGAAATGCGATAGCGCTTTTTTTCATGGAATTGGTCAAAGGCTCGTCATTATTAAGATGCGGATAGCCTTTGGGTATATTCACATAGCATTCCCCGCCCATTCCTTCCGCTATGGCCTTGGCCAATTTAGTAAGCTTTTCTATAGCTAGATCCCGCCAATGTTCATCATAGGTCCGAAATGTCCCTTCAATAGTCACGCGATCGGGAATTATATTATTGGCCCCATCCCCTATAATTCTACCAAAGGATAGCACGCTAGGCATTTTTGGCGATGCCATTCTACTCACCAATTGCTGGGAGGCTACAACGATATGTGAAGCAATAAGAATAGGATCTATACATTCTTCCGGCACTGCCGCATGTCCGCCCTTCCCAATCACGGTAAGATATACCTCATCCATACTAGCCATAAATTGCCCTGCCCTGAATCCTACCTTCCCTGCCGGTAATTTAGGCATAACGTGCTGCCCCAAATGAGGGATCTTTCCCAATTGCTGATAAACTTCCTCCTTCATAACCAAAGTAGCCCCTCCTGGCATCAATTCTTCGCCTGGTTGAAACAATAATTTTACAGTCCCGATAAATTCACTCCTTAACTGAAAAAGAATTTTAGCGGTAAATAATAACGAGCTCATATGTACATCATGACCACAGGCGTGCATTACACCAGTAATCCTAGAGGCATATTCTACTTGGTTTTCCTCCTGGATGGGAAGGGCATCCATATCTGCCCTTAAAAGAATAGTCCTTCCCTTTTCCCGACCGTGAAGAGTTGCCAATAGCCCCGTTTCTGCCACCGAAACAATATCGGTAATACCAATTTTCTGCAGCTCTTTCCTTAAAAAATCAGCAGTATTAAATTCCTTAAAAGAAAGCTCCGGATGTTGGTGAAGATATCTTCTTACCTCCACATATTCTGTCGTAAATTGTTTAGACAATTCTTTAATTCTCTCCTTTAAGACCATAGTATTTTTTTATTATAGATTGATGATACGGCAGCTCTAATTACACCCTTCGTTTGGCATATACCCTTCGTTCCAAGAAAATAGTTTTTTATATGGCATAAGCTCTTTCTCTTAACAAAACAAGGTAGACTTTTTTCGCCTTTCCCGGGACGAAGGACGACAGGGATTTGGACACGAATATTCCCCGGAATTCTCCTTTGATTACTTTGCTATCGTATCCTAAACCCTAGTATGTTAATCACTTATAATATAATCTAGAAAACCTTGGCTGTTCCATTGTTCATAGTCTGCCGGACTATCTGTGACCAGAAAAGCCTCCAATCCCGGAGTTTGTTTTAGGATATTTTTGCTTTTTTCTATACCAAGAACACTCAATGCCGAGGCATAGGCATCGGCCATAGCTCCAGTGGGAGCAATAGTAGTAACCTGTATGGTATTGGTGATGGCCATCCCTGTACTTGGATCTACAATATGGGAATAGCGCTTGCCATCTACGGTAAAATACTGATACAGATCCCCTGAGGTAGCCACCGACTTATTCTTTAGTTTAAGTTTGGTAAAGGCCTCCTCACCCAAAGAATTGTAATAACTGAATCCCAAAACCCAATAGGCTTTGTCTGGAGGGGCACCACTCACAGTAATGTCTCCTCCCATATCTACGAGGGCAGACGCTACCCCCATTTTTTTCAATAACTGTATAACCTCGTCTGCCGCATATCCTTTCCCTATTCCCCCTACATCCAATTGCATTCCCAGAGTAGATAAGCTTACTAGGGAATCTGGAAGTAGACGTATTTTATTATAGCCCACCTTTTTTTTGGCGGCCTCAATCTCCTCTGTAGTAGGTACTACTCCGTTCTTTCTTGCTTTTCTCCAAAGGGCCACCACTGGTCCAGCAGTTATATCGAAAGCACCCGCAGTTGCATCACTCATTGCCGAGGATTGATGTAGTAGCTGAAACAGGTCCTTGCTTACCGGCACCTTGGCATGTACCGTTTTACTCAGGTTATTTAGCTCGCTGTTGGGCAGGTAGTCGCTTAAGATTAAATTTAGATCATCTATCTTCTTAAAGGCCAATTGGGCCACCCTATCGGCATCTATACTATCTGGCGCATAAAAAACCAGTCGTATTTGGGTACCCATTTGTTGATGGGTATAGGTCACCCTAGATTGGGCGTAGGCACTACCCAAAGTAGCGAATAAGACCAGTGCTAAAAGTAAGTGCTTATATGTATTCACATCTGGTTTCACCGCAATCTGTTGGATTAGATTAATTAAGACGACATATTATCCTTGAAGTTCCATCAACCTTCGCTAAACTAGTACAACCCTACAGGGATATCTCCCAGCTAGCACGCCCTATGTTATTACAAGGAACTATTGGTCCCTAACGTCTTATGAATACGATTACTTACCTACAAAAACAAGATTGTAATCTACCGTGACCGTATCCCCAACAACAATTTGACCAAACATAGCTGTAGGCGGCTCCATCCCATAATCTTGCAGTTTTAGGGCATAGGAGCCTTTTATACGAAAACCATTGTCTATCTCGGTAATTTCCGAGGGAAGCACTACCTGTTTGTCTTTCCCTGCTATGGCTAAAACACCTTGAAGGGCATTAGGATCCGTATCGGATAGATTCTGAAATTTAAAAGTAATCTCGGGATGCTTTTCGGCTTTCAGGGCTTCGTGCATTTTTTTATCCATTGCAGCGGCACGGCCACTTTCTATGTCTGGAGCGACCACCCGGAGTTCCACATCTTCCACTTTCTCTCCATAGGTTAAATTCCCATGTAGGGTATTGGCCTTAACGGTCCAATCGTGAACGGTTGAGGTTCCATTAATATTCAGCACACTTTCTTTGGACAGCGTGTATGTATTCTGTGAAATTCCCGTAAAGGCAACCAGCCATAAGGCTATAAAAGTTATTTTAATTTTCATATCGATAATGTTTTTCATTAATGCCCTAAAAAACGACTACTCGTCCAAAACGGTCTGCCAGAACTTTTCCTGCTCCTCTTTGGAAGGCTGTACTTTTGGACTAACCACTCTAAATCCTATAAAGTTGGAATCCGTATTCCACCAAAAACTTTTAGGGATCTGAGGGTCTCTTTTTTGCAAATTAATACTTGATGCCACTCTGGACGCGGATCGGAGCACATCGGCATCGTCATCCCAAGAACCACCCCTAATCACTCTAGGATGGATAACAGTAGGCTTTACCCATGGATTCTTAGGTTCGGTGGTGGCGTATGCATCCTCCTTATACTCGTCTAGGGTCCATTCTGCTACATTCCCATGCATATCATATAAGCCCCAAGGGTTAGGCTTTTTGGTTCCCACCTTGGCGTATTGGTTATTAGAATTTTTATAATACACCGCATAATCATCGATCGCTGATGCATCATCCCCAAAGGAATAAGCGGTTTCAGTACCTGCTCTAGCGGCATATTCCCATTCTGCCTCTGTAGGCAAACGGTAAAATTTTCCCGTGACCGAGCTTAGCCATTTACAAAATACCAAGGCAGAATAAGCAGACATACTAATGGCCGGATACCCCGTTTTCCCCATTCCATAGGAAGGATCTTCATAGGGTGGGCTAGGTCTGGTAATACCGTCTATGGCCGCCAACTTACTCGCTTCCAAATCTTGGAACATTTCTTTATTTTGCTTAAAAAACAGCTCAAAAACATCCCAGGTAAGTTCGTACTTCCCCATATAAAACGCATCTAGCTCTACCGCTCTCCTCGGTCCTTCATCGGCATTCCTTTTGGTTTCGGTATCTGGACTTCCCATCATAAAATTTCCTTCGGGTATTAATACCATTTCAAAAGAAATATCGGTAGTGGGAATTTCCTCCACGTACGATTCGGCTACCGCCTCCGTTCCGGAATCCTTCAAGGCAGGAGCGGTGGATTTGCAGGACCATAAGGCGAACAATACAATAACAGATGAAAAAATTGGGTTTACAACGGTCTTAAACTTAGAGCTGGTAAAATGATACATTATGTAATAGACAATTAGATTAAGTTGCTAAAAATATTACTAATTATTGAAAAGTACGAAGCTTAACCTCAAAAATTCTATGGACACAGCGGTGAAGTCTTACAAAAAATATTGTAATATTGGGAGTAATCAAATCCACACTCACATGAAAACCAAAATATGGAACCTATTTCTAATAGGATTATTTATCTGTTCCTACCACTCGTATGGGCAACTTAAAAAAGTAGCTTCCGTAGAAGGCATAACGGAATACAAGATGGATAATGGCCTTAGGGTATTACTGTTCCCCGATAATTCTGCCCAGACCATCACTGTGAATATCACCTACTTAGTGGGCTCTAGGCACGAGGGGTACGGTGAGAAAGGCATGGCACATCTACTAGAACACATGGTTTTTAAAGGCACCCCAAACCATCCAGATATCCCAAAGGAGCTGAGTGCCCGAGGCGCAAGGCCCAATGGCACCACATGGTATGATCGTACCAATTATTTTGAAACCTTTAATGCCACCGAAGACAATTTGGATTGGGCCTTAGATCTGGAAGCAGATAGAATGGTGAATTCCTTTATTGCCAAAGAGGATTTGGAAAGCGAGTTTAGCGTGGTTAGGAACGAATTTGAAAGTGGGGAAAACAATCCCGTAGGTGTTCTTATGAGTAAAGTAATCAATGCTGCCTATCTCTGGCACAACTACGGAAACTCTACCATAGGAAACCGATCGGATATTGAACGCGTCCCCATAGAAAACCTACAGGCATTTTACAAGAAGTATTATAGACCGGACAATGCCGTTCTTATGGTTACCGGAAAATTTGATGAGGCCACCACCTTGTCGCTCATCCAAGAGAAGTTTGGCAAAATTGAGAAGCCCAGCATTCCCTTAAGGGATTACTATACGGAAGAACCCGCACAAGACGGAGAGAAAACAGTAAGCTTAAGCAGAATTGGTGATCTACAGGTGGTTTCGGCCATGTACCATACCCCTGCTGGTTCACATGAAGATTATGCGGCCATGGCCGTGGTAGAGAACATCCTTACGGATGAGCCATCGGGGCGACTCTATAAGAATTTAATTGAGACGCAAAAAGCCTCTTCACTATGGTCGTTCTCCCCCTTTACCAAGGAACCCGGCTTTCTTTATGTGAATGTTAATGTACCCTCTACAAAGAGCATGGAAGAGGTAGAACGCGAACTTAAAAGCACCATGGATGGTTTTAAAACAAACCCTATCACCCAAGAAGAGTTAGACAGGGCTAAATCTAACCTATTAAAGCAAATGGATCAGATTCTAAGAAACTCCTCTTTCTTAGGTACCTATATGAGCGAGTTTATTGGGGCTGGCGATTGGCGTTTGGCATTTATACATCGGGACAGGGTAGAAGAAATGACCTTAGAGAAAGTAAATAGGGCAGCTACCAAATATTTAATTCCCACCAATAGGACCATAGGTAGGTTTATCCCTACCAAACAACCGGAGCGAGTAGCCATAGAGCACACCCAAGATCTAGAAGCCTTGGTTGCCAACTACACAGGCAAGGAAGATATGGGCATGGGAGAAGCCTTTGATGTTTCCTATAACGCCATTGCAGAAAGACTGGAGCAAGGCCAATTATCTAACGGGATTGAATACGGCATCATAAAGAAAAACAATAGAGGAAAAACGGTGCTACTCAACTTTAGCATGAGAAACGGGAATGAAAAATCGCTTTACAACACCGGGCTAATTCCGTCCTATACGGCTAGCATGTTAGATAAAGGCACCCAATCCAAAACTAGGCAACAGATTGCAGACGAACTAAGTAAACTTCAGTCTTCTGTCTCTTTCCGCGCCAGTAACGGGAATATTTATGCCTATGTAAATTCTAAGGAAGAACACCTGATGGCTTCTTTGGCCCTTATGGCCGAAATGCTTAAAACCCCTTCTTTTGATCCGGCAGAATTGGAAAAATTAAAAACAGAACATCTAGCTATGCTAGAAAGCAATAAGACCGAACCCCAGTTCCTCGCCTCCAAAAGATTATCTCGAATAAATAATCCGTATGCAAAAGGACATCCGCTATATACCATGACGGTAGCCGAGGAGGAAGCCGCCATAAAAGCATTGACCATTGCAGACCTCAAAGCCTTTCACGAATCTTTTTATGGTTTGGGTAAATCCATTATGGTAGCCATAGGGGATATGCAGCCGTCAGAGGTAACCACTTTTATGGAAAAGGAGTTTGCCAATTTCCAGAGCAAACACCCTTATGAGCGACTTAAAAATCCTTATACCGCTTCCCAGCCCCTCAACGAGGACATCCTAACGCCAGACAAACAAAATGCGATGACCCTAGGGCGCCTAAACGTACAAATTAGTCAGGAAAACGAGGATTATGCAGCCTTAAGCATTGCTACTACTATATTGGGAGGCGGATTCTTAAACTCTAGAATCGCGGAAAGATTACGTCAAAAAGACGGTGTAAGTTATGGTGCAGGGGCTGGATTCCAAGCCGATCATAATAAGAACGACCAAAACTCCTCCTTAATACTATACGCCATCTATGCGCCTAGCAATTATGAAAAGGTGCAGCAAGGCTTTAAAGAAGAGTTAGATAGATATATCAAAGATGGGATTACAGAGGACGAATTGAAGGATGCGGTAAATGGATGGGTTCAGGAAGAAAACGTTTCTAGAGCTAAAGATGGGGAGTTAGCCGGACTCATCAATAACAACATCTTCTACAATCGCAGCATGGAATTCCAAAAGGAATTGGAAGAAAAAGTAAAGAGTTTAACTGTAGCGAAGGTGAACAAGGCCATAAAAACCTATATAAAACCCTATAAGGAGTGGACCGTTGTGAATGCTGGAGACTACAAAAAATAGTACGCAGCTAAAAAAGAGGTTTACAAAATGGATACAAGGATGGTAACTGGATAAAACCTGGAAACCGCATTCCTCCAAAATGTAAACCTCTTTTTCTTTAATTTCATGGCATGGAGACCAATCTAAGTCCAAACTTGGCCAACCAAAGAACAGCTATCCCTACTGCCCAAGATCTGCCGCCTCAAAACCTATGAGCTCTCCATCACTAAACCTAGCGGTAATACTTATGGGATTACAGCAGACTTCACAGTCTTCCACATAATTTTGGGACCCCACGGAGGTGTCCAAAAGCATAGAAATCTCTTCCCAACAATAGGGGCATTGAAAAAACTGCTCGTACATGGTACCTTTTATTTTTCCCTTATGCTGTAAGTTACTAAGAAATATAGAATTAGAAACAGACAGGAATTTAAGCAAGCGGTACCCATGACCCTAAATCAAAGGCTGTCTCCATAGTAATTTGGAACTACCGTGAGCCAGGGCTTTGCAGAATGCCCAATCACTTCTTCCCAGCGGATACACCAATTGACTAAGGTTCAATATCGTCTTCAAATTTGGTGTCTACCATGCGTGTACGGTCTACCTTCAATTCCTTAAACTTCCCTTCTTCTTTCCCTTTGTCATAATCGAACACCAGGAACTGAGCAGTATCCATTTTCCTTAGACCATCGAAGGAATAAATATTGTTATTCTGTAGCTGAAGCACCTGCAGGCTAGCCAAATTAGAGAACTCATCTGGAATGGCACCTCCCAATTCATTATTAGCAAGCACCAATTCCCTTAGCTTTAACAAGCTACCCATTTCATTGGGGATAGCTCCATTAAGTCTATTATCGAACAATCCAAGCTGTTCCAAATTGGAGAGTTGCCCCAAGGAAGCGGGAATATTTCCAGATAGGTTGTTACTGGATAAATTGAGGTTTTTAAGGGTTTTGAGGTTACCCAGACTCTGGGGAATGGAACCAGACAGCGAATTATTAAAAAGGATTAACTGTTCCAAAGCCCTCATCTCTCCTATGTTAGTTGGAAGCTGCCCTACTAGGCGGTTCATTTCCAGCTGTAGCACTTTTAGTTCAGATAATTGGGAAATGCTTTCTGGAAGCTGCCCCCCTATCTTATTAAAAGCAAGGTTTAACTCCTCTAGATGCGTCAGGTTTCCAAGGTTATTAGGCAAACTCCCTTTCAAATTATTCATAAAAAGGTTGATGGATACCACATGTCCATCTTTTACACCTACCCCATGCCATGCTTCCACTTCCTGATCTAAATCCCATTGGGTATTCCATTGGTCACCTGCCGTAAGCTTGTGCAAGGCCAAAAGCACCTCTTTTTCCTGTTCGGGAACCTGGGCCTTAAGTGTGGATATTATACCAACACAGCATCCTATAAATAACAGTATATATTTGAATTTTGAATGATAGCCCAAAAATTTCATATCGATGTTGTTTTCCTATGCTTACCAATAGCGGCAGATTATCAGGGAATTACCCCACAAACTACGGGCAATAAGGGTTGAAAAGCAAAAATAATCGATAAACTGACCGGCTGCATCTCAAAATTGTGGTGAAACCCATGCAAACTGTGGTGAAAGGCTTATTGCACAAGTGATGCTACACTGATGTAAGCTCACTAGAAATAATGAATATCATAACAAGACTACCAGTACTTTAAGAATCAAATGCCGGCCTTTATCCAATTCACAGTAGTTTCTTCCGCGTATGTGCAAAGACCCCATTTTAAAGAAGAGGGCTTAATCTTGAAACTGTTCCAAGTCCATGCTAAGCGCTTCCCAATCCTTCATTAGTTTTTCCAAATCCTTTTTCTTCTTCTCATAGGATTCAAAAAAATTAGGCTTTGCTATGGTAGCATCATAATTTAAAAGGAGCTCTTGATCTATGGAGGCAATTTTCTTCTCCAGATTGGAGATTTCGTTCTCGGTAGACTTCAATTTGTTTTTTAATGATCTCAGTTTCTTCTGATCCTCAAAACTAACCTGTTCCTCCTTTACTTTCTCTTTCTTTTTTACAGGGGCCGATTTTTTCTCTATTGCCCTAAAATCTTCCACCTTACGTTCTTCCAGATAGTAATCGATATCCCCTAGATATTCCTTGATATTACCGTCTTTAAACTCGTACACCTTATTGGTAAGTCCTTGAAGAAAGTCTCGGTCGTGACTGACTAGTATAAGGGTGCCATCAAAATTCTGAAGGGCTTGTTTTAAGACGTTCTTAGACTTTATATCCAAGTGGTTGGTAGGTTCATCCATAACTAGGACATTAAAGGGCTGCAATAGCATCTTGGCCAATGCCAAGCGGTTTCGTTCCCCTCCGGAAAGCACCTTCACATATTTCTCTACCTCATTGCCCCTAAATAGGAAGGACCCCAAAATATCCCTTACCTTACTCCTATTGCTTTCATTGGCAGCATCAATCATCGTATCCAGGATTGTTTTATCGCCATCCAAATACTCTGCCTGGTTTTGCGCAAAATAACCTATCTGCACATTGTGCCCCAATTTTAAGTGACCTGTATGGTCTAGCTCTCCCACCAGAATTTTTGCCAAGGTAGATTTTCCCTGTCCATTTTGCCCAACAAAAGCCGTTTTGGTATCCCTTTCAATTAACAGGTCTACGTCTTGCAAAACATGGTTATCCCCATAGCTCTTACTTAAGCCTTCCATTTCTACCACCACTTTTCCGGGCGTCACGGATACTTGAAATCGAAGATTCATCACACTGTTATCATCTTCATCAACCTCTATCCGCTCCATCCTATCCAGTTTTTTAATAAGGGATTGCGCCATGGAGGCCTTGGTAGCTTTTGCCCTAAACTTCTCTATGAGTCGTTCTGCCTGCTGTATCTCTCTTTCTTGATTTTTCTGGGCGTTTAACTGCTGCTCCATCATCTCACTACGCAACACCAGGTACTGGGAATAAGGTTTATTGTAGTCGTAGATTCTACCCAAAGAAATTTCAATGGTACGATTGGTAACATTATCCAAAAACATTTTATCGTGGGAAACAATCATCACCGCCCCAGGATAATTTTTCAAGAAGTTTTCTAGCCATATAATGGATTCGATATCTAAGTGGTTGGTAGGCTCATCCAGTAAAAGCACGTCATTACTTTGCAAAAGCAGTTTTGCTAATTCTATGCGCATACGCCAACCTCCAGAGAAGGTCTCTGTCTTTTTGTGGAAATCTTCCCGTTTAAACCCGAGACCCAACAATATTTTTTCCGTCTCTCCCTCATAATTATAACCACCCAAAATTTCAAAATGATGCGTAACATCGTTTAGATCCACGATTAGTTGGCTATAGCTATCCGATTCATAATCTGTGCGCTCTGCAAGTTGATGATTAATCTCATCTAACTTCAATTCCAATTCCTTGATCTCTATAAACGCCTGGTACGATTCTTCCAATACCGTTCTTCCCTGCTCAAAATCTATGTCCTGACGCAAGAAACCCATTTTAAGGTCCTTATCGGCGGCTATTGTGCCCGAGTCTACCGGCATGTCCTTGGACAATATTTTTAAGAGGGTCGATTTTCCGGCCCCGTTTTTACCTATAAGTCCAACCCTATCGCCAGCATTCAATCGGAAAGATATTTCTTCAAATAAGTATTCCCCTCCAAAAGAGACGGAGAGGTTGTGGATGTTCAACATATTTTGTGACTATTTTCAGAATAAATCATTAAACAATTCTGTAAGTTCGCATAAACTTTTGCAAATGTTACAAAAAGGAAGCAAACTCTTCAGTATTTTAACAGGAACTTGTCCCAAATGCCACCAAGAGAGCATGTATAAGGACAAGAACCCTTACAATATGTTAAACATATTTAAAATGCACGAAAAATGTTCGCATTGCGACACTAGGTATAAGATGGAGCCCTCCTTCTTCTTTGGCGCCATGTACGTGAGTTATGGGGTTGGAGTAGCGATAGGGGTAGCAACCTTCGTTATCGCTTATTTAATATTAAAGGCATCATTAACCAATACCTTTATTGCCATTACCCTGACACTGATTGTCCTTATGCCATTTATAATTAGGGTCTCTAGGAACATCTGGATCAACTTCTTTATACATTACGATCCTGACGCAACAAAGAAAAAAACATCTTAATCGGTAGGAGGAAAACGGGAAATATCTATTTCTTTATCCAAGGGAATGTGCTGTTCTATCAGATCAAAGAGTTGCTGAGCGGCCGTTGGAGCCAACATAACCCCTCTAGAACCAAATCCATTTAAGCAGTACAGATGTGGATGCCGGGGATGTTTGCCTACCAAAGGTTTTCTATCCTTAACCGTAGGTCTCACACCGGCCACATGATCTACTACCTCATAAGGACATTTAAGAAATCGATCTAATTTTTGCAGTAGGTCGGCCTTCGCAGCCTCCGTGGGCAGGTTGCTCTTATCGTCCCTATTATAGGTGGCTCCCACCCTATAAAGATGGTCTCCTTTTGGAATGATAAAAACAGAGGATTTTATCACTTTAGACTCCTTTAATAGGGGCGCTTTAATCGTCAGGAGCTCCCCTTTGGTTCCATTAAGCGGCAAATAGTTAAAGTAGGGATTCTTTTTAAGTCCGAAACCTGTGGCAAATACAAGTTGCTTAGCAGCTAGGTCTTGATATTCCACATGAGTAGCCAACACTTTCAATTCGTCAAAATTAAAGGTTTGGAATCGCATCGAATCCCCTTCCTGCAGCCAGGCCACATAAGTAGCTACCAAGGTTGCTGTATCCAACTTCCAAGTATCGAGAACTTCTCCATATCCGTGGGGTGCCTCTATTTGGTCATTAATGTCAAAATTAAGTTTTGTGGATAGAAAAGGTTTTAAGTTGGGTTTATCAGCAGCTTCAAACCACAGATTCTGCTCTTCAATAGAATTGAAACGCCTTAAAACCGGCAGCTTATGAAGCAGTTCTTTATTTAAACGCTGTTCCAAATCCTTATAAAATGGCACAGCTCTCTCCAACTGCTCTTTCGCCTTCCACGCTAGTGTAAACCGCTTTAAAATAACGGGATTGCACAATCCACCAGCCACTACAGAGGAGACCTGGGAATTGTCGCTAATCACCACAAACGACTTATTATTTTTTTGGAGGGTCTCACAAAAGGAAATTCCTGCGAGGCCCGCCCCTACCACTAAATAATCTAACATGCTGTAAAAGTAGCGTAGGGAATTTAATTCTCTGCAAAAAAAGCTAATTATTCCGCCTACAACCAAATCCTTTACTGCTTACCATTTTGAGGGGATTGCTCCAATTATAGTAGAATACCCAACAAGCATAGCTGTTTACAAAAAAAAGTGCCACAACTTTCGATGTGGCACTTTTTAAGATATCTGAATTGGATTAGTATTAGGCTAGTAAGCCCACATATCTTGTTCCCGGTCTCGTATAACCTCTTTTATACGTTGGGACTCTAATAATTGGAACAACGCATTGTCCGAGATATAGTCTTTTATTTCACGGTCTCCGTATACATTGTCTTCCTTGTAAATGGTTGCGTTAAATCTTCTTGCGTTCAGCAACATATCAAAGGAAATAGGCTGTGCAGAATTGCGTTGGTTAAACACCTTAGCATCGTGTAAAATCTGTCTTGCACTTGGATACCAAACCCAAAACAAGGCTACTTTTGCATCGGCGGGATCTACAGAGGAATCATCTATAAAGTTAACGTCTGGAGCCACAGGAGCTATTCCGAGCAATCTATACTTAAGTTCTCCTTGTCTTTTGTCGAAATACCACATTCCTTTTATAAGGTATTCCTCCAAATCTGCAGCTACGATACTTCTTTGGTTAATATACTCTGGGGATACTGGTTCTCCTGCATTCAACTGCGCATACCCTAGGTCTAAGGTATCCGTTTTCTTCAAGGTGGCCTCCAGGTCACTGAAATTTCTTTTTTCGGTAAAATAAGAATCTACATAGATATCCGTAAGATTTCCGTTCTTTATATTCTTGATTAGCACATCGTACAAAGACCTTCTATCCGGACCAATATCTACGGTATCCAAGGGATAGTAAAGCGGGAAGTTGACACGTTCGTCCAGATCAATTACCTCCCACACCGTTTTGGACCAAAGAATATCCCTTTCATCCACATAACCGTAGGGTAGCGGAGCATCGTTATATTGCGCCTTTTGTGCCGCTGTTTTTTGACCTATCTCCTGTGGCTTTTTTGCATTCAGGATATTTGCTTGGGCGCAAATGGATAGCGGCAACATGGTTACGGCCCCAATTAACAAAACATTTTTCCAATTCATCTGTTCTTAATTTATCGTATTAAATACATAGCGTTACCTCCCGGCTGCTATAGCTATTTTACCAAAGGCAGAAGCGGGGGATTAAAAACCATCTACCCTGGTACTAAGCATAAAGTCATTAATTTGTTATCTCGATCACCACTGGGGACACCCTTGGAAGCTTATAACTCCTATTATTGGTAATATACGCTTCAATATCAAATATCTGCACTAGATCTCCACGACTGGCTCTTTGCAGAGCAGACTTGGCTCTACTATCCAATTTATTTCCATTTACCACCACTGTTGGCTGTCCAGGCACCTTAAATTTAAATCCACTAACGGCAATGTTCAAGTCAAAATCAAAGTCTTCCAACAGCGCTCCTACAGTAGAAATCTCCAAGTTGTTTTTTCCCATTCTTGTACTTCCCGTCTCTCCTCTGATAGAGCCCGAAGGCCTAGGAATATCCTTAATCCTAAACTCGGAAGAGGTTGTAATTACCTGCCCATCGGGCAATTTACCTGAAGCCGTTATGGAAACGGTTCTTCCCTTGCCAGGATTCATAATGTAATTACTCCCACTTCGCTTGGAAAGACCAGGTGCAGAGGCATTAACGTTATTATCTGGAATTCCAGGAATAGAAATGGTTATTGGGTTGGGCACGCCACGGTACACCACATTCATCTTATCTGCAGAAATTACAGCTGCATTAGGCTTGGTAATGGTAGCAAAGGTGGAGGATACGGGTACTTCTGTACGCTCTCCATCCTGAATAAACACCAAATTACCTTCTATCTTATGATCTCCAGCGCTTCCGGCATTAATTGTTAACCTTACCTTCCCGTCTTCTATTACATAATCTGTTCCTTCGCTCAACTTTCTTCCGTCTAGGGTAAGGTTCACCTCATTGGGCCTAGTACTTGCATCTTTACGTCCAAGAACGATACTTCCACTAAATTTTTCACCGGAATAGAAAGCAGATTTTTCCTGTTCTAACAAGGTAGTATAGTTGGTCATAGACACCTCACTACTTAACTGGCCTTGCAACATAGCCTTTAAAGCGTCCTCTTCGGTGGACTTAACATCTGCCTGAAGCGAGGTTAATTTGGTGTAAGAGGCAATTAATGGATACCCTTCAAAGTGATAACTTAACCAATCTTGTTTAGTGCCATCCCGTTTTTCCACCAAGCCTTTTTCGTCACCGGTTTCAAACCTGGTTTGTACGGAAGATTTTACAGCCTCCAATTCCTTGGGCATTACTGCAGTGATCTGTGTACGATAGGCTATCAATTTATCCAAAAATTCCTTTCCTTCGGCACTTACCTTTCCTCCTCTAAAGAAACGCTGATCCAAATAATCCGTCATATCCATTACCTGGTAATCTTCCGGATCCTTTACACTGGCCATCATATCTTTCTTAATACCTTCTAAATAGGCATAATACTCCTCGGATAATTCCTTAATTTTC